>CAXUIQ010000634.1:0-2379 GCA_964250815.1 uncultured Acetobacteraceae bacterium | reverse complement strand
ACCGCCGACCGCGCCCGCTCGGCGGTGGCGTGGCCCACCGCCAGCAGCGGCGCGCCATGCAGGCTGGCCGGCAGCAGCGGCACGGCGTTGCCGCTGGTGACCAGGACTGCGCCGACATCGCCGAACGGCGCCAGCGCGAGCGGCCGGATGTGCAGCAGGGGCGCGATGACCGGATCGTAATGCAGCGCCCGCAGGCGCCGGGCCGTCTCGGACGCGCCCGGCTCCGGGCGCGTGACCAAGACGCCTTCAGGCAAAAATGTCGCGCGGGCTGTCGGCCCGCAGGCTCGCGCCCAGCTCGGCGCCAAGCCGCGCGGCGTCGTTCGCCGAGCCGTGCAGGCCGCGCTTCAGCAGGAACGACCCGTCCGCCCGCGCCACCAGGCCGGTCAGGTGCAGACGCGGCACCTGCCCCGGCGCCCCTGGCAGCAGCCGGGCGTGGCCGCCGATCGGCGTGCGGCAGGACCCGTCCAATGAAGCGAGCAGGCTGCGCTCCGCGGTGGAAACCGCCCGCGCCTCCGGGTCCTCGATCCCCGCCAGCAGCTCACGCAGCACCGTGTCGTCGCGGCGCACGGTGATGCCGACGATGCCCTGCCCGGCCGAGGGCACCATCGCGTCGGGGTCGAGCGGCATGACCGCCCCGGTTTCCAGCCCCAGGCGGCGCAGCCCGGCGAGGGCCAGCAGGCTCGCGGTGCAATCGCCGCGCATGACCTTGGCGATCCGCGGCTGCACGTTGCCGCGCAGCAGCTCCATGCGCAGGTCGGGCCGGGCGTGCAGCAGTTGCGCCTGCCGCCGCAGCGAGTTGGTGCCGATCACGGCGCCGGGCGGCAGCACGGCCAGCGGGTCGCCGGGCCGGGGCGGCAGGCAGCCGGGGCCGAGGATCAGCGCATCCCGCGCGTCCTCCCGACGCAAGGTGCAGGCGAGCACGATGCCGGGCGGCATCTCGGTTTCCAGGTCCTTCAGGCTGTGCACCGCGAAGTCGATGCGGCCGTCCAGCAGCGCCTCGTGGATCTCCTTGCTGAACAGCCCCTTGCCGCCGATCTCCGCGAGCGAGCGGTCCTGCACCTGGTCGCCGGTGGTGCGGATGACGTGCTGCTGGAACACCTGCTCGTCGCTGAACCCCGGCGCCAGCACCGGGCAGAAGCGGGTCAGCAGCGACAGGAACAGCCGCGTCTGCGTCAGCGCCAGCGGCGACCCGCGCGTGCCCACCCGCAGCGGCAGGCTGCGGCCATGGTGGCTCCCGTGGCGGCTTTGGGCGCTTCCTGCGGAGCTTTTGTGCAACACGGGGGCGAGCGCAGGCTGGGCGTCGGGCATCCAGGTGTCCTATGAGATCGGGCCGATGGAGGGAAGCCCGACCGATGCAGACCGGCCCACGACCCCGAAAACCTGTAATTGGGATCGAATCGTCGTGCGACGAGACGGCCTGCGCCATTCTCGCGCCGGACGGCGCGATCCTGGCCGAGGCGCTGCTGAGCCAGCAGGCGGACCACGCCCCGTTCGGCGGCGTCGTGCCGGAGATCGCCGCCCGCGCCCACCTGGCGCACCTGCCCGCCTTGGTTCAGCAGTGCATGGAAGAGGCCGGCCTCCATTTCAGCGGCTTGGGCGGCGTCGCGGCGAGTTGCGGGCCGGGCCTGATCGGCGGCCTGATCGTCGGCGCCGGGGTGGCGAAGGGCCTGGCCCTCGGCGCCGGCCTGCCGTTCGTCGCAGTCAACCACCTGGAGGCGCATGCGCTGACCGCAAGGCTGCCCAGCTTGGTCGCCGGGGGCGCGCCGTTCCCCTACCTGCTGCTCTTGCTGTCCGGCGGGCATTGCCAGTGCGTGGCGGTGGACGACGTAGGCCGTTACCGACGCCTCGGCGGCACCATCGACGACGCGGTGGGGGAGGCGTTCGACAAGGTGGGAAAACTGCTTGGCCTGCCCTGGCCCGGCGGCCCGGCGCTGGAACGGCTCGCGGCCGGCGGCGACCCGGCCCGGCACCCGTTCCCGCAGCCGCTGCGCGGCCGGGCGGGGTGCGATTTCAGCTTCTCTGGCCTGAAGACGGCGGTGGCCCAGCGCATTGCCGGCCTGCCCTCGCCGCTGCCGGCCCAAGAAGCGCACCAGCAAGCGGCCGACATCGCGGCCGGGTTCCAGCGCGCGGTCGCGGAGGTGCTGGCCGACCGCGCGGCGCACGCGATGGCGATGATGCCGGAAGCGCGGCTGCTGGTCGTCGCGGGCGGCGTCGCGGCCAACGCGGCGGTGCGCGCGGCGCGGATCGGGCGTGTCGGTGACCTTACCGGTTGCGAGATCGAGCAGTGCGATGGACTGGTCGTAATTCGACTCTGCCGTGCCGTAGCCGGCATTGACCGTGGCGGCATCCCGGCCAACCGGCGACAGTGCAATGCTCATC
>CAXUIQ010000633.1:0-2383 GCA_964250815.1 uncultured Acetobacteraceae bacterium | reverse complement strand
GGCAGGAGCTGCGACAGGTCCGGCCCGCGGCCTGCGACCCGGCCGGTCAGCGCCCCGTCGCCCGCAAGCTGGCCCGAGAAGGTGCCGCCGGTGTCGCGCAGCGGCCCCTGGCCATCGAGGCTGACATCCAGCCCGGCCGCGTTGTCCCGACCGGGCCGGGTCAGCCGCGCCGTGAAGCGCCAGGGCCGGGTCCCCACCTGCCCGACGCCGGCCGCGGACAGCATCCCGGTTTCCGGGTCCGTCGCCAGCTCGGCGTCGATCCCCGCCACCGCCAGCCCGCCGACCTGGACCCGGCTGTCCTCCACCCGCGCCTGCAAGCCCGTCAGCCACGCCGGCGGACGCTGCGCCAGCGCCCCCGGCGCGGGGGGCCAGGGCAGCCGGAGGTCGGCGCCGCGCAGCGTCAGGTCCCGGGCGTCCACGTTGCCCGCCAGCAGCGGCCCCAGTCCCACCCGCAGCCGCAGCTCCTTGGCCGTCAGCACCACGCCGTCGCCGACATCGTCCACCGCGATGCCGGAGGCGGTGAGGATCGGCTGCGGCAGCAAGTGCAACGAGATGGGGCCGCCGATCCGCACCGGCCGGCCGACGCCGGAGGTGGCCAGGGCCTCGATGCTGTCCCGGTAGCGGTTCCAGTCCAGCAGGCCCGGCACCGCCCAAAGCACGGCGACCAGCAGGGCCAGCACCGCGGCCAGCCCGATCAGCGCGACGCGCCCCACGCGCATTCTAGGCCCGGCCCGGCCGGCTAGGCATCATTCTGCGGAGCGTGGTTCTGCGGAGCGTGCGTGCGCGCAGCAGGAAGATGCGTCCCCAATGCCTGCTCAGGCGCCGTGTCCGGTCGATCGTCCCGCATCGGAGCAGATAGCGGCACGGTACCGCCCGCGCGCAAGCCCCGCCGCGCCCGGCTGTCCATAAAGATGCGGCGTGTTACACTGCTGCATGGTTCCATGGGGCAAACTGCTGGGCGGCGTGGCCGGGTTCGCGATGGGCGGGCCGTTCGGCGCGGTGGTCGGCGCGGCGTTGGGGCACGCGGCCGACCAGGGCGGCCTGCCGCGCGTCACCCTGGGCAACGGCCTGCCGGGCAGCTCGCCGCTGCACCCGGCGCGGATCGCCGCCATGCTCGGACGGCGCGACCAGCTTTTCGCGGTGGCGGTGGTGGTGCTCAGCGCCAAGCTCGCGAAGTGCGACGGCCCCGTGGTGCGGCCGGAGATCGACGCCTTCAAGCGGCAGTTCCGCATCCCGCCCGAGTCGGTGCGCGACATCGGGCGGCTGTTCGACCAGGCGCGCGACAGCAGCGACAACTTCCTGCCCTACGCCGAGCAGCTCGGGGAAAGCTTCGCCGACAACCGCGGCCTGCTGGAGGACGTGCTGGCCGCGCTGTTCGCCATTGCCCGCGCCGACAAGCCGCTGACGCTGGCGGAGCAGGAGATGCTGCGGCAGATCCACCGGGCGTTCGGGCTGGACCAGTTGGCATGGAGCCAGGCCGCCGGCGGCGCCAGCCGGTCCGGCGCCGACGAGGACGCCTACGCCGTGCTGGGCATGCCGCGCGGCGCCACGGACGAGGCGTTGCGCCAGGCCTGGCTGCGGCTGATGCGGGAGAACCATCCGGACAGCCTCGCGTCCCGCGGGGTGCCGCCGGAGTTCATCGCACGCGCGGGCGAAAAGGTGGCGCGGATCAACGCGGCCTGGGACCGCATCAAGCGCGAGCGGCGGTTGTGACGCGCCCCGGCCCGCCGGACCTGCCCGTCCGGGACCTGCCCAGCCCCAATTGCGACGCGCGGCCGCCGGGCACGCCGATCGACATGCTGATCCTGCACTACACCGGGATGCCGTCGGCGCAGGCCGCGCTCGACCGGCTGCGCGACCCGCCCGCCCGGGTGTCCTCGCACTACGTGGTGGAGGAGGACGGCGCCGTGTGGCGGCTGGTGGACGAGGCGGGCCGCGCCTGGCACGCCGGCGTGTCCTGCTGGCGCGGGCACGCGGCGCTGAACGACCGGTCGGTGGGAATCGAGGTCGTCAACCCCGGCCACGAATGGGGCTACCGCCCCTTTCCCGCCTTGCAGATGGCGGCGGTGTGCGAGCTGTGCCTCGGCATCCTCCGCCGCCACCCGATCCCGGCACGCAACGTCGTCGGGCACAGCGACGTGGCGCCCGGACGCAAGGAGGACCCGGGCGAGCTGTTCGACTGGCCGGGCCTCGCCGCCAACGGCGTGGGGCTGTGGCCGGCCCCGTCGCGCGGTGCCGGCGCCGTGGACGACGTTCCGGCGGCGCTGCGCGCCATCGGCTACGGCGACGGCGACCTTGCCGCGACGCTGCGCGCCTTCCAGCGGCACTGGCTGCCCGGCGCGATCAGCGGCCAGGCGGCCGACGCCACGCGGGCACGGCTGCC
>CAXUIQ010000632.1:0-2383 GCA_964250815.1 uncultured Acetobacteraceae bacterium | reverse complement strand
AAGCGGGACTTCAGCCAAGCGAGCCATGCCGCCGTCACCAGCCAATCCGCCGCAAGCTCCAGCCGCACGCGCCGTGCCCCGTCCAACAGGGCCAGGTACTGCTCCACGAGCGACAGGATCGAGATGCGCGCCAAATCCACCTTTTGCCGGCGGGCGAGGTCGAGCAGGAGGTCCAGCGGCCCCTCGAAGCCGTCAAGCCGCAGCACCGGACCCAGCTCCGCATCCGGCCGGGCAAGGTCAGGCCCCGAGCCAGATTCAAGGTCAGGCATCATGGAACGCCAGCCGGTACACGAGGTCGAACGCCCAGGGCAGGCCGGTGTTCAGCGCATTGCCCACCGGGTCGAACCGGATGCCGAACTCCGCCAGCAGCCGGGGCAGCAGGAACACGAGCAGCAGGACGATTACGAGGCCTGCCCGCTCCAGCCGCGCCCAGGCGTAGGCCAGCCGCTCCGGCAGCAGGCCAACCATGATGCGGCCCCCGTCCAGCGGCGGGATCGGCAGCAGGTTGAACAGGCCGAGCACGAGGTTGGCCAGGATGAAGGTTTGCAGCACGGTGTCCGCGACATCGCCCGCGACCTCCGGCAGCAGCGCGATGCCGTGCGCCAGCAGGGCCGCGAGCCAGGCGAGGAAGAAGTTCGCCGCCGGGCCCGCTGCCGCCACCAGTGCCATGCCCCGGCGCGGGTTGGCGAAGCGCCAGGCGGACACCGGCACCGGCTTGGCCCACCCGAACATGAACACCACCCGCCCGATGGTGAGCAGTTGGCTCAGCATCAAAAAGCCGGGCAGCAGCAGCGTGCCGAACCGGTCCACGTGCCGCAGCGGGTTGAGCGACAGCCGGCCCATGCTTCGCGCCGTGTCGTCGCCGAGGGCGAGCGCCGCGTAGCCGTGCGCGGCCTCGTGCAAGGTGATCGCGAGGATCACCGGGATGGCGGCGATGGCGATGGAGAACAGCAGGTCGGTCACGCCGCCGCCCCGTCCGCCAGCAGCGCATCCCGTTCGGCCGCAAGGGCATCGCCATCCAGCGCCCGCCGCGCGGCAACGGCCATGCCCCGTGCCGCGGCCAGCCGCGCCAGCGCCGCATCCGAAGTGTCCGGGCTGCTTTCCAGCACGTCGGCGGTGTCCGAGAGCGCCCCGCTGCAGTGCATGGCAATGTCGCAGCCCGCCGCGACGGCCCGGGCGGCGCGCTCCCCCGGCGTGCCGGACAGGGCGTTCATGGCGAGGTCGTCGGACACGAGAACTCCTCCAAAGCCGATCCGGCCGCGGATGGCCTGCCGGATCACGATGGCCGACAACGTGGCCGGCCAATCGGGGTCGAGTCCCTCATATAGGAGGTGCGCCGTCATCATCCATGGCAGGCCGGCGCAGGCGGCGAACGGGCGCAAATCGTCGGCCAGGTCCTGGTCCGCGCCCACCCGCGGCAGGCCGAGGTGGCTATCGACGGTGGCCCGGCCATGCCCGGGCGCGTGCTTCGCCACCGGCTGCACCCCAGCCGCCAGCAGCCCGTCTGCCACGGCGCGGCCCATCCGGGCCACGGCGCCGGGATCGTCCGAATACGCGCGGTCGCCCACCACCTCGTGCGCGCCGGGCAGCCGCAGGTCGAGCACCGGGGCGCACGCCACGTCCAGCCCGGCGCTGGCGCAGTCCAGCCCGACCAGCGCCCCGCTCAGCCACGCGGCGCGCAGCCCGGCGTCCTCGTCCCGCGCGAAGGCTGCGCCGAGCCGGGCGGCCGAAGGATGGGCACGCCAATGCGGCGGACGGAGCCGGGCGACCCGTCCGCCTTCCTGGTCGATCGCGAGCACCCCATGCGGCGGCAGCACCTCGCGCAACGACGCCGCAAGCGCCCCGAGCTGCCCGGGATCGCGCACGTTGCGGGCGAACAGGATGACGCCGGCGGGCCGGTGCCGGCGGAGCAGCGCGGCCTCCGCCGGGTCGAGCGCAGGCCCGGCGATCCCGACGATGGCCGCCCTCATGACGACGTCAGGAGCCGGCGATGGAGCAAGCCCCGCCCTTGGCGCGCACGCGGGCGCAGAAGGAGGTTGCGTCGGCGATGTCCGCGAAGCCGCCGGTGCGTACGCGCCACACGGCGTGCCCATCGCGGTCCGCCCGCTGCACGACCGGCCGGCGGTCGCCGAGCAGGTCCGGCATGCGCTTGGCGAGCCGCTGCCATTCCGACTGCGCCGCGCCCTCGCTATCGACCGCAGCCAACTGCACGAGCGTGCCGGACGGCGGCGGCGGGGCTTGGCGCGTGGCTGGAACGGGAACCGCCGGGACCGCCGGCTGGGGCACGGCCGCCAAGGACGGGACGGCGGGCGGCGGCGGCAATGACGGCGCTGGGGCCGGTTGCGGCTCGTCCAGTCTCAGCACGTCCAGTGCCGGCTCGTCC
>CAXUIQ010000631.1:0-2385 GCA_964250815.1 uncultured Acetobacteraceae bacterium | reverse complement strand
CCCGCAAGCGGCGCGCGCCAGCCGGAGCCGGACGCGCCGCGCTCCATCAGGTCGCGCCGCCAGCGCGACGGGGGATGGCGCGCGGAGCCGTGCGCGACCAGCAGGCAATCGCCGTCGAAGGCGAGCGCCGTCGGGCACGCGCCGCCGGTTTGCAGAGCCGTGTCGCCGGACGACCGGTGCAGCAGCACGCGCCCGTCGTCCAGCCCCACGGCGAGCGCGCCGCCGGGGCCGGCCGCAAGGCAGCTGACGTCCGAGTCGAATGTCGCAACCGGCACGTTCCCGGGCAGCCGGAACACCGTCCCGCCGCTCGTGTAGAGCACGCCGTCGCCGGTGGCGGCGAGGTTGTCCGGCGCCTCGGCCCGCAGCACGACGCGGCCTTGGTCCAGCCGCTGGTTCGCACGCAGCGGGCCGTCCATCGCCGGGATCGTCACCGCCGCGTCGCCCCGTCCGAGGAATGCGTCGCGGCGCGCACGCAGCGCGGCGATCATGCCTTGGCGCCCCAGTAGCTGCCGATCCCGGTCCAGTCCGGGTCTGCGCCGGGGATGCGGTAGCGGCCCACGCGGTTGTTCAGGATGCCGCCCAGGTAGAGCCAGCCCTTGTGCTCCCGGATCGAGGTGATCATCGGGTGGTTGCGTCCGACGCGGTCCCAGAGCGCGTCGAGGATGCGGCCCTGCTCGTCGAATTTCACGACGCAGCCGACGTTGATGTTCGGATACAGCCACTCGTCGGCCGCGACGCGCCTGGCCATGCGCCGGCGGAACGCCGGCATCCGCAGCGCGAGGTCCAGCGCGGGCGAGCGCATGCCGACCATCGCCAGCCAGTACGTCCCGTCGGAAGCGCGGTTGACGTTGTCCGGCAGGCCGGGAAGGTTGTCGATCAGCAGTTCCGCCGTGCCGACCTTCGGGCCTTCGAGCCAGTAACGGCTGATCGAGCAGTTCCAGGTCTGGGCGAACAGGAACGAGCGGTTGTCGTGCGCCATGCAGACGCCGTTGGGGAAGCGCAGCCCGCGCAGGATGGTGCGGGTGGAGCGCCGCGCCGGGTCGTAGCAGATCAGCCGCCCGTTGCCCCGCGCTTCCAGCGAATCGACCGGCCACTGGTGCATCTCGTAGCGGATGGTCGCTTCGCTGAAGTAGATCTTGCCGTCGGGCGCGATGTCGAGGTCGTCGGCCAGCCGCAGCCGCGTGTCGTCGTTGACGGACGTGCGGGAGCGGTTGGTCTCGTCCGTGACCTTCTCCACCGTGCGGTCGGGGCGCACTTGGTAGAGGCCCATGCCGCCCACGCAGACGAGCAGGTTGTCCTGCCGGTCGAACGCCATGCCGAGCGGGAAGCCGCCGATGTGGGCGAAGATCTCGTGGCGCTTGTAGTCGGGCGCGAGGAACCTGTGGATGTCGCCGTGGCGGGAGCCGGTGTACATGTTGTCGCCGCGGTCGAAGATCACGTCCTCCGGCCCGTCAACCATGTCGAGGCCGATGATCTCCACGTCGTGCAGCTTGTCGTTCATCGCGTACGGCGAGGCCGAGCCTTCTGCCGCCGACGGCGCGGGGGCGAGCCGCTGGTAGGCGGGCGAGATATAGACCTTGCTGAGGATCTTGTGCCGGTTCTTCAGCCAGCGCACGTCCACGATGATCGCGAGCAGCAAGAAGGCGCCCAGCACCAGCGGCCCCGCGCCCGCGTGCAGGCCGAGCCGGACGACGCCGTTGGTGATCGCCAGCACCGTGACCGAGCCCATCAGGGCCTTGGCCGTCGAGCCGCGGCCGCCGCCGAGGCTGTTGCCGCCCAGGATCGCCGCCGTCAGCACGCCAAGCTCCAGCCCTGCGCCGGTGTCCGAGCCTGTGCTGCCGAGGCGGGCCGCGAACAGGAACGCGGCAAGGCCCACCAGCAGCCCGGCGACCACGTAGGTGGCGCAGACGGTACGCCGGACGGAGATGCCGGCGTTGTAGGCCGAGCGGCGCGATCCGCCGACCGCCATGACGTGCCAGCCCGGCCGCGTCCGGCTCAGCACCACGTGGCCGCCGGCGGCAAGCGCGAGCAGCACGACGAGGCTGAACGGCAGTCCCAGCACGGTGGCGTCGCCCAGCCAGTCCCACAGCGCGGAGTCGGCCGTGCCGGTCGAGATGTCAACCGAGCAGCGCAGCAGCAGCACGTCCACGACCGCGCGCACGATGATCAGCGTCACCAGCGTCGTCAGGAACGCGCGCAGCCGCAGGTAGCCGACCAGGACCCCGTTCAGCAGGCCGACCGCGCCGCAGGCCGCCACCGTGCAGGCCAGCGCCGCCCCGGCCGGCAGCCCGCCGAGGTTCATGCAGATCAGCGCGACCATGTTGCCAAGGGCGAAGTTCGAGCCGACGCTGAGGTCGATGCCGCCGCCGACCATGACGACCATCT
>CAXUIQ010000630.1:0-2386 GCA_964250815.1 uncultured Acetobacteraceae bacterium | reverse complement strand
CCGCCGCCCCGACATGCGGGTCACCTTCCTGCCCGCCGAGCCGGAGCGGCGGTATGGCCGCTACGCCGGCGAGCCGACGCCCGACCAGCTTGCCCGGCACTTCCACCTCGACGACGCCGACCGCGAGCTGGCCGCCTCGAAGCGGTGGGACCACATGCGCCTGGGCTTCGCGGTCCAGCTCGGCACCGTCCGCTTCCTGGGCACCTTCCTCGACGACCCTGCCGCCGTGCCGGCCGGGGTGGCCGCAGACCTGGCGCGGCAGCTCCGCATCGCCGACCCGGGCTGCCTGGCGCAGTACGACGCCGGCCGGGTGCGCTGGCTGCACGCCGCCGAGATCAGGGAGCGCCACGGCTACCGCGAGTTCACCGACCCCTTTGTCCGGTTCCGCCTGGCCCGCTGGCTGTATGCGCTGTGCTGGACCGGCACGGACCGCCCCAGCGTGCTGTTCGACCGGGCGACGGCCTGGCTGGTGACGGAGAAGGTCCTGCTGCCGGGAGCATCGGCCCTTGAACGCCTGGTCTCGCGCATCCGCGCCCGCGCCGCCCGACGGCTCTGGAGCACCCTGGCCCGCGACGTGACCCGAGAGCAACGCGCGCAGCTTGACGCCCTGTTGCTTGCCGGGGAGCGAGGACGGCCCAGCCCGCTCGATCGGTTGCGCGACGGGCCATACCTCCGCAGCGGCGCCGAGCTGTCCCGCGCCGTCGCCCGCCTCGACGAGGTGCGGGCGCTTGCCCTGGGCCTGCCCGGCACGGCGCATGTCCCACCTGGACGGGTGGCGGCGCTGGCGCGTTTCGCCATGGTCGCCAAGGCTCAGGCCGTGGCGCGGCTGCCCAAGGAACGGCGGGCCGCCACCCTGCTCGCCTTCGTGCGAACACTGGAGGCGAGCGCGCAGGACGACGTGCTGGACCTGTTCGACGTTGTAGTCACCACCCTGTTCGCCGACGCCGCCAAGGTCGGCAAGCAGGCTCGGCTGCGGACCATCCGCGACCTCGACGCCGCGGCGCTCCAGCTTCGGCAAGCCGGTGCCGTGCTGATGGACGACACGGTGGAGGACGGGGCCGTGCGGGAGGCGGCCTTCGCCGTCGTGCCACGCGCGGCATTCGCCGCGGCGCTGGAGCAGATCGACGCCATCGTCCGGCCGCCGGGCGACCTGTACTTCACCGAGCTGCGCGCCCAAGCCGGCAAGCTGCGCTTCCTGCCGGCGCTGCTCCGTTCCGTCAGCTTCGGCGCCACCCCGGCCGGGCAGCGCACGCTGGACGCCGTGCGCCACCTGCGGGGCACGGACGGCCGCGGCCCGGCCCCGTCCGCGCCGCTCGGCTTCGTGCCATCCGGATGGAAGCGGCAGGTCAAGGCGCGGGACGGCGGCGTGGACAGCCTGGGCTACCGCTTGTGCCTGCTGGACTCCATGCGGTCCGGCATCCGGCGGCGCGACCTGTTCACCGCTCCCAGCCTCCGCTACGCCGACCCGCGCCTTGGCCTGCTGGCAGGACCGGCATGGGAGTCGGCACGGCCGGCAATCTGCCGCACCTTGGGCCTCTCCACCGACGCGCTGGCCGAGGTCGCGCGCTTGGCCAAGAGGCTGGACGCCGCCTACCGGGACACGGCTGCGAACCTGCCGGGGAACGCCAGCGTGCAGGTGGACAGCGGCGACCTGGTGCTGTCCGCCTTGGACAAGCTGGAGGAACCCGCCAGCCTGGTCGCGCTCAAGGCGGCCGTCGCCGCCCGGCTGCCGCGCGTGGACTTGCCGGAGCTGCTGTTGGAGATGCACGCCCGCACCGGGTTCGCGGATGGCTTCACCCATGCCAGCGAGGGCGGCGCGCGGGCCGGCGGCGTCGCCACCAGCATCTGCGCCGTGCTGCTGGCCGAAGCCTGCAACACCGGCTTCGAGCCGCTGATCCGGGGCGACACCCCGGCGCTGGGCCGCTCGCGGCTGAGCTGGGTGCGGCAGAACTACGTGCGGGCCGAGACGCTGACCCGGGCCAACGCCGCCCTGGTGGCCGCCCAGAACCGCATCCCGCTCGCCCGCGCGTGGGGCGGCGGCGAGGTGGCCTCCGCCGATGGGCTGCGCTTCGTGGTGCCCGTCCGGACCATCCACTCCGGGCCGAACCCCCGCTACTTCGGCCAGGAGCGTGGGGTGACGTTCTACAACCTGGTGTCCGACCAGTTCACCGGCCTGAACGGCATCACCGTCCCTGGCACGCTCCGCGACAGCCTGACCCTGCTCTCGCTCGTGCTGGAGCAGCAAACCGAACTGCAGCCGACCGAGATCATGTCCGACACCGGGGCCTACACCGACACGATCTTCGGCATCTTCCACCTGCTCGGCTTCCAGTTCAGCCCGCGGCTGGCCGACATCGGCGGCACCCGGTTCTGGCGCGTGGACGGC
>CAXUIQ010000629.1:0-2386 GCA_964250815.1 uncultured Acetobacteraceae bacterium | reverse complement strand
GTGGCTGAAGCCGGCCCGTTCAAGCAGCAGCTTGAGGCTGCCCTCGGTTTCCAACACGAGATGCGCGCCGACCGACAGGATCGGCACCAGTTCGGCCAGCGGCACGTCCGGGCGCAGCTGGGCGCGGTCGGGCGTGGTCAGCGCCAGCACGCCGCCCGGCGCCAGCGCGCGGCGCAGCGTTTGCAGGAACGGCAGCGGCGCGCCGATGTGCTCCAGGACCTCGCTCGCCAGGATGGCGTCGGCCTCGGTACCCAAGGCCTCATCAGGCTGGAAGTAGCGGCTTTCGATGGGAAGGCCAAGCGCGTCCCGGCCCGCCGCGGCGAAGGGCGACGGGTCGATGCCCCGCCCCGCCCAGCCGCGCTCGGTGATGGCGTAGTCCAGCCCGAACCCGAAGCCGCAGCCAATCTCCAGGTACTTGGCGCGAAGGCCGAACGGCAGCCGGGCCATGGTGCGGATGATCGGCCACAAGCCCGCGTTGACCTCGACATAATGCGCGATGTTCACCGCGCTCGCCCCGTCCTCGGTGTAGTTGAAGGCGTTGTCCTGCTCGGCAAAGGCGCAGCCGCAGTGGGGGCAGTCGAGCAGGCGGACCTGCAACAAGCCCTGCCCCGGCAAGACCGTGTCGGCGTCGAGCAGCACGGGCTTGGGGCCAGGCTTCCCGCAGTTGCGGCAGACGGCATCCACTGGCGGCGCCGAGGCCGCACTCCACCGGATGCGGACGCCAACGCCGGTCTCCCCGTCTGTGCTCATCCCTGAACCCCACGCGTCGGCCGGTTCTGGAGCCGCCGGCTCCAACGGGTCAAGCCGCAAGGCCGCGCGGCTCCTCCACCGACAGCCGCGTGCGGATCAGCTTCTCGATCCCACGCAGGTGCGGGCGCTCGCTGCTGTCGCACAAGCTGATCGCGACCCCAGCGTGCCCGGCCCGCGCCGTGCGGCCGATGCGGTGAACGTAGGCCTCCGGCACGTTCGGCAGGTCGAAGTTGACCACGTGGGTCACGCCGTCCACGTCGATGCCGCGGGCAGCGATGTCGGTCGCCACCAGCACGCCGATGCGGCCCTGCTTGAACATCTGCAACGCCCGCTCCCGCTGCGGCTGGCTCTTGTCGCCGTGGATCGCGGCGGCGGGCTGGCCCATGGCCTCCAGGTGCTGGGTCACCCGGTCGGCGCCGTGCTTGGTGCGGGTGAACACCAGCGTGCGGGTCATCCTGCTGCTGCGCAGGAGTTCGGCCAGCACCTGCCGCTTGCGGGAAGCCTCGACGAAGATGACCTTCTGCTCGACCCGCTCCACCGTGGTGGCGACCGGAGTGACCGCGACGTGCACCGGGTCCTTCAGCATCTGCCCGGCAAGGGTGGAAATCTCCTTCGGCATGGTGGCGGAGAAGAACAGCGTCTGCCGGGCCGGCGGGATCGACTGCACGATCTTGCGGATCGGCACGATGAAGCCGAGGTCGAGCATGTGGTCGGCCTCGTCCAGCACCAGCACCTCGACGTTGTTGAGCGTCACGGCCCCGTCCTGCATGTGGTCCATCAGGCGCCCCGGCGTCGCCACCAGGATGTCGATGCCGTTCGCGACCGCCTTGGCCTGCCGCCCCTTGGGCACGCCGCCATACATCAGGGCGGTGCGCAGCCCGGTCTGCCGCCCATAGGCGCGGAAGCTTTCGGCGATCTGGCTGGCCAGTTCCCGCGTGGGCGACAGCACCAGCACGCGGCAGCCGCGGCGCGGCGCCGGCTTCTTCTCCACCAGCAGGCGGTGCAGGATCGGCAGCGCGAAGGCCGCCGTCTTGCCGGTGCCGGTCTGCGCGATGCCTTGCAGGTCGCGCCCCAGCATGACATGCGGGATGGCCTGCACCTGGATCGGCGTCGGCTCGGTGTAGCCTTGCGTGGTCAGCGCATTGAGGATGGGAAGCGCGAGACCGAGGTCTGCGAAGCTTGGCATGGTGGTGTCTTTCGATGGCCCGTCCCAGGCGGCCGGACGCCGCGAGGAGGTGCGCAGCGATCAGCGGGATCGCGACCGGCGCCAGGAGTGAGATGATGCCGGTGCACAGGGACAGCGCACGAAGTCACAACAAACCGCGCAGCCCTTCACTAGTGCTGCACCGCAGCGAAGTCAAGGAAGTCCGAGGCTTGCGCCAACCCCCGGTTGACCCGGCCGCGCGAACTGCGGAGAAGCGGCCAGTGTCGCCCTTTCCTGTGCCGCCCTCCCCCATGCCGCCCTCGGTCGTGCTCAGCGAACCCTACGCCGGTTTGCAGGCCCAGGCCGTCGGCTTGGCGGAGGCGGCCGGCCTCGCGCCCGCGCTGCTGTCGTTGCAGCCGCGTGCGCCGTGGCGCTGGATGCCGTCCCGGTCCTGGCCGTCGCCGCTCCGGGCCGTGCGGCTGCAACGACAGC
>CAXUIQ010000628.1:0-2389 GCA_964250815.1 uncultured Acetobacteraceae bacterium | reverse complement strand
TGCGCCGCCTGCCCGGCCAGGGCGCGCCCGTTGTAGCTCGGCCGCGGCAGCACCGCGAAGGGCATGATGCGCGCGATGCCCTCCCAACGCTGCCAACGCGGCAACTGCACGAGGTTGTCGGCCCCCATCAGCCACACGAACCGCACCCGCGGGAAGCGGCGGCGCAGCGCGCGCAGCGTGTCGAAGGTGTAGCGCGTGTGCAGCCGCGCCTCGATCCCCGTGGCCACGATGCGCCGCCCGTCGGCGATGCGCCCGGCGCTGGCCAGGCGGTCCGCGAGCGGCGCCATGCCGGCCGCTTCCTTGAGCGGATTGCCCGGCGACACCAGCAGCCACACCTGGTCGAGCCGCAGCCGCTGCAACGCCAGGCGCGCGATGTGCAGGTGGCCCGCATGCGCCGGGTTGAAGGAGCCGCCGAGCAGGCCCACGCGGATGCGCCGCCGGTGCCCCCAATTCGGCACGGTGTCCGGCGGCACCGTGGCGGCTGCTTCGTTCAGGGGCGCACCTGGCCCGTGCCGGTGACGAGGTAACGAAAGGTCGTCAACTGCTCCACGCCCACCGGGCCGCGCGCATGGGTGCGCCCGGTGGCGATGCCGATCTCCGCGCCGAAGCCGAACTCGCCGCCGTCGCAGAACTGGGTGGAGGCGTTCCACAGCGCCACCGCCGCGCCGACTCCGCGCAGGAAGCGGTCGGCGGCGGCGGGGTCCTCGGTGATGATCGCCTCCGTGTGCTCGCTGCCGTGGCGGGCGATGTGGGCCAGCGCCGCGTCCACGCCGTCCACCACCGCGACCGACAGCACGGCGTCCAGCCATTCCGTGTCGAAGTCGGCCTCCGTCGCCGGGGGCAGGCACGGCAGGATGGCACGGGCGCGCGCATCGGCGCGGAACGTGCAGCCGAGCGCTTCGAGGTCCGCGACCAGCGGCGGCAGCAGGGCGGGGGCGCAATCGGCGTCGATCAGCAGGGTTTCCGTGGCGCCGCAGACGCCGGTGCGGCGCATCTTGGCGTTGGCCAAGACGGCGCGCGCCATGGCCGGGTCGGCGGCGGCGTGGACGTAGGTATGGTTCAGCCCCTCCGCATGGGCCAGCACCGGCACCCGCGCGTCCCGCTGCACCCGCTCCACCAGCGAGCGCCCGCCGCGGGGGATCACGAGGTCAATCAGGCCGCTGCCGGCCAGCATGGCAGCGACGTAGCCGCGGTCGGCGCCCGGCGCGACCTGCACGGCGCCGGGCGGCAGGCCGGCGGCCTCCAGCCCCTCTACCAAAGCGGCGTGGATGTTGGCGGCGGAGTGCCTGCTGTCGGAGCCGCCGCGCAGGATCACGGCGTTGCCCGACTTCACGCACAGCCCGGCGGCGTCCGCCCCCACGTTGGGCCGGCTCTCGTACACCATGCCGATCACCCCAATGGACGCGGCGATGCGACGGAAGCGCAAGCCGTTGGGCCGGGTCCATTCCGCAAGCGTCCGGGCGAGCGGGTCGGGCAGGCCGGCGATCTCCTCCAGCCCGCGCGCCATCGCCTCGATCCGCGAGGGCGTGAGCGTCAGGCGGTCCCGGAACGCCGCGGTGCCGTGGAAGGCCGCCACGTCCGCCTCGTTCGCCAGGAGGACCGCCGGGGCGTGGCGGCGCAGGCTGGACGCCGCGGCGCGCAGCCCGGCGGCGCGCTCCGCGTCCGTGCTGCGGGCCAGGCCGGCCGACGCCGCCCGGGCCTGCCGTCCCGCATCCCGCAGCCAGGCCGCGCAGGGATCTGCTTCGTGGTTCATGGCGGGCATTCTTGCCGGGCCGCGGGCTGCCGCGCCAGGGGGGGGACGCGAGCGGAAGCACCTCCTGCGCCGCCGCAGGGCGGGCGTTGACGCTTTGGTGACGCTACGCGGCCCGGGGCGCGTGCTCGCTGGACCGGTCCAGCACATCGGCGACCAACGCCACGACCGTGCGATGGGCAAGGTGGTGGACCATGTGCCCCGCCTGTTCGATGATGCGCAGCACGCTGCCGGGGACCGCGGCGTGCAGCCGCTCGGCTTGGCGGTTGCCCACGATCTTGTCGCCGTGCCCGGCCATGATCGCCACCGGCATCGCAAGCTCGCCATACCGTCCGGACAGGTCCATCACTCCCGGGACCATCAGGGCGCCGTCCTCGGACGTGGCGCGGACTTGCGAGGGCCGCAGCGCCATGGCGGGCGAGTACTCCGCCTGGAACCGCGCCGGGACCCGCGCAGGCGCGAACAGCATCCGCTTGAACCCCGGCATCAGCAGCCAACCCAGCACCGGCGACACGGTGTGGCGCAGCAAGTCCCCGAGCACCGGGACCGCCACCGGCGCGACCAAGGGCGCGTCGAGGCGCGGTGTCGGGAAGTAGTAGCCGGACAGCAGCACGAGGCCCGCCGTGTCGTCCGGGTGGT
>CAXUIQ010000627.1:0-2389 GCA_964250815.1 uncultured Acetobacteraceae bacterium | reverse complement strand
TGTCGCTCTCGTCCACCAGCCAGTCCTGCCACTCGCCCTCGCTGTCGGCGCGGACCGGGGCGTTCAGGCTGTTGTCCGGCGCGGCAAGGCGGCGGTTCATGCTGACCACGTCCTGCTCGGGCACTGCCAGCATGCGCGCAATTTTCGCCACCTGCTCCGGCTGCAGGTCGCCGTCCTCGATGGCCTGCATCTGGCCCTTGAGCCGGCGGAGGTTGAAGAACAGCTTCTTTTGCGCGGCGGTAGTGCCCATCTTCACCAGCGACCAGCTATGCAGGATATATTCCTGGATCGCCGCCCTGATCCACCACATCGCGTAAGTCGCCAGGCGGAAGCCGCGGTCCGGGTCGAACCGCTTGACCGCCTGCATCATGCCGACGTTGCCCTCGCTGATCAGCTCGCCCACCGGCAAGCCGTAGCCGCGATAGCCCATGGCGATCTTTGCGACCAAACGCAGATGTGAGGTGACGAGCTGATGGGCGGCGCCCATGTCCTCATGGTCCCGCCAACGGCGCGAAAGCTCCAGCTCCTCCTCCGGAGCGAGCATTGGGAACTTGCGTATCTCTTGCAGGTAGCGTGACAGGTTGCCCTCAGGGGCAACGTTGATAATGGCAGCAGCCATATGGGGCCTCTCTCGCCTTTATGATCGGTCGCGACCCTATACGGCGTTGCGACGTGGTCGGTTGCGGCGCAATTGAAGATAGGCGCGGGGAACACCATCACGTCCCAGAGACCACCCCGAAGCGATGGTCCGCTGGACAGGCCCAGACGCGGCACGCCCGCCACGTCAAGTGGACAAGTTATACAGGACTATTGTAGTCCTGTCAAGAATTGCCGGGGGTTCCGGCCCAACGATCCATCGCTTCCATGAGCGCCCTCATGTCGGCGGGCATTGGCCGCTCGAACAGCAGTGTGCGCCCTGTGCGCGGGTGGACGAAACCAAGCCGGGCCGCGTGCAGGGCCTGCCGGGGAAAGTCGAGCAGGGCGGCGCGGACGGGAGCGGCCAGCAGTTTCGCAACTGCCGGAACCCGGCGGAGATACATGGGATCGCCCACCACAGGGTGCCCGGCGCTGGCCATGTGCACGCGGATTTGGTGGGTCCGCCCCGTCGCGAGCAGGCACTCGACCAGGGTGACCGACGCCGGCCAGGCGCGCAGGGTGCGATACCGGGTCAGGGCCGCCTTGCCGCCGCGGGCCACCACCGCCATGCGCTTGCGCTCCCGCGGGTCCCGCCCGATGGCGCCCTCGATTTCGCCTCTCGACGGCGCGGGGACGCCCCAGACCAGGGCGTGGTAGGCGCGGTCGATGTCGCGGGCGGCGAATGCGGCGGAGAGCTTGGCCAAGGCCTGCTCCGTCTTGGCGACGACCATGATCCCCGTGGTGTCCTTGTCGAGCCGATGCACGATGCCGGGCCGTCGCTCCCCGCCGATGCCGGGCAAGCTGTCGCCGCAATGCGCCAGAAGGGCGTTGACCAGCGTGCCGTCCTCGTTGCCCGGCGCCGGATGCACCACCAGCCCGGCCGGCTTGTCAAGCACGATCAGGTCCCGGTCCTCGTGCAGGATTTCGAACGGGATGCGCTGCGGCTCCGGGCGGGCAGCGACGGAGGCCGGGGGCTGCACGACGAACACCGCGCCGGGCCGCACGGGTTCGGCGGGGTCGCGCAAGGCGACGTTGTCGCGCAGCACGGCCCCGTCCTGCATCAGGGACTTGACGCGGGAGCGCGACAGCGTGCCGATGGCCTCCGCCAGGAACCGGTCCGTCCGCTGCCCGAACGCGCTCGGGCCGGCGACGACCTTGATCGCGTCCGGCAAGGACCGGACCGGAGGGATTGCAGCGTTGGGCGCATTGAAAGCCGCGGTCGTCGTCATGGGGGTCCTGATCGTAGTGGGCACGGTGGGCCTTTTCGTCGTGCTCGCCCAGCGCATGTCGGCCGTTTCCGCGCCGATTGCCAGTGTCACGCTGGACGAGCCGCCCGGCACGCGGATTGCCGGCACCTCGGCCGCCGCCGACCGGATCGCCGTGCAGCTTGCGGGCGGCGGCCCCGACCGCGTGGTGCTGGTCGATATGAGGACAGGCCGCGTGCTGGGCCACGTGGCGCTGGCCCGCTGATGGCGCACAAGAAGCCGAACCTGCCGACCAAGGTCTGCGCGGCCTGCGGGCGCCCGTTCACCTGGCGCAAGAAGTGGGCGGCGTCGTGGGAAGAGGTCCGCTTCTGCTCCGACGCCTGCCGCACCGGGCGGCGCGATGCGGCCTGCCGGAAAGCCGCGAAAGGCGCTTGATTCGCCGCCATGCCTGCCCTAGTTAGCCCTCGGCCACGTCCTGTTCGTCTAGAGGCCTAGGACACCGCCCTCTCACGGCGGTAACAGGGGTTCGAATCCCCTACGGGACGCCA
>CAXUIQ010000626.1:0-2391 GCA_964250815.1 uncultured Acetobacteraceae bacterium | reverse complement strand
GGCCACTAAAGCACCCGGCCGGCGACCGCGTCCAAGCGCGCCAGCAACGCCGGGTCGCGCTGGCCGGGTGCGGTGACGAGGGCGTACTCCAGTGCGCGGTCGCATCCGACCGGGCAAACGCCTCGCGGCGCGCCCAGCCGGGGGATCACGGCGCCCACCAGCCGGCGTGCGGCGTAGGCATTGGCCTGCATGACCTGGATCACGGCGTCCACCGTCACCGCGTCGTGCCCTTCACGCCAGCAGTCGTAGTCCGTCACCATCGCGACGGTCGCGTAGCAAAGCTCGGCTTCGCGCGCCAGCTTGGCTTCCGGCATGTTGGTCATGCCGATCACGCTGCACCCCCAACTCCGGTACAGGTTGCTTTCGGCGCGGGTGGAGAACTGCGGGCCTTCCATCACGAGGTAGGTGCCGCCCCGGGTCACGGGCAAGCCGATCTCCGCAGCCGCCGCCTCCGCCGCATCGCCGATGCGCGGGCATACGGGATCGGCCACCGAGACGTGCGCGACGCAGCCGGCGCCGAAGAAGCTTTTCTCCCGTGCGAAGCTCCGGTCGATGAACTGGTCCACGATCACGAAGTGCCCCGGCGGCAAATCCTCCCGCAGGCTGCCAACCGCCGACAGCGACAGCACGTCCGTGACCCCGGACCGCTTCAAGGCGTCGATGTTGGCGCGGTAGTTCAGGTGGGAGGGCGACAGGCGGTGGCCCCGGCCATGCCGCGGCAGGAACACGCAGCGCACGCCTCCCAGGCTGCCAGATAGCAGCTCGTCGGACGGCTCGCCCCACGGCGTCTCGACCCGGCGCCACTGCTTGTCCTCAAGCCCGGCGATGTCATACAGGCCGGAGCCGCCGATGATGCCGATGACCGGTTCGATGTGGTCAGCCATGCCGCGCCCCGCAAAAAACAACGCCGCGCGGCATTACCGCGCGGCGTCCTCATCGTCCAGAGAGAAGCCGCCCCGGCGGGCGGCGGTCAATGCACGTCTTTCCAGATCTTCTTCTTCACGGCGTAAGTCAGTCCGGTCATCAGGGTCAGGAACAGCACGATCTTGACGCCCATGCGCTTGCGCGTTTCCAGCTCCGGGTTGGAAGTCCAGGTCAGGAACTGCACCACGTCGCGGGACATCTGCTCGACCGTGGCCGGGGTGCCGTCTGCATAGGACACGGCGCCCTCATGCAATGGCGCAGGCATGGCAAGCTGGTGGCCCGGGAAGTACTCGTTGTAGTACTGCCCCTCGCCGACCTTCACGCCAGGCGGCGCGTCGCGATAGCCGGTCAGCAGGGCGTAGATGTAGTCGGAGCCGTTCTCCCGCGCTTTCTGGATCAACGACTGGTCCGGCGGCAGCGCGCCGCCGTTGGCAGCCCGCGCGGCCTTGTCGTTGGCGAATGGCGACCGGAAGTGGTCGGACGGCAGGCCCTGGCGCTCGACCGGCTGGCCCGAGTCGTCCGTCCCGCCCGGCACCGTCACGCTGGCGGCGATGGCCTTGACCTGCTCATCGCTGAGGCCGATCGCCGTGAGGTTGCGGTAGTACATCTCCTTCATCGAGTGGCAGTTCGAGCAGACCTCCTTGTACACCTGGAAGCCGCGCTGCATGGACGCGCGGTCGAAGGTGCCGAACGGGCCGTTGAAGCTCCAAGGCTGATGGGGCGCCGAGACGGCCTCGTGCCCCTGTGCGAACGCACAAGGGGCCAGGGCCGCACTCGCCAGCAAACCGAGGGCAAGGGCGGGTGCGAAACGCATCACGACTTCTCCATCGGCTTCGCCGTGGCGCCCTGCGGCAGAGGACCACCGCCGCCGCCCGGAGGCGGACGCCGCACGACCGGCCGTGCGATGCTCTCCGGCAACGGCAACGGCTTCTCCAGCTTGCCCAGGATCGGCAGCAGCACCAGGAAGTGCAGGAACCAGTAGGCCGTGGCCACCCGGCCAAGCACGACGTAGATGCCCTCCGGCGGCTTGCCGCCGACATAGCCGAGCACCAGGAAGCTCGCGACCATCACCAGGATGAGCTGCTTGTAGATCGGACGGAACCGCGAGCTGCGCACCGGAGAGGTGTCGAGCCAGGGCAGCACGAACAGCACGGCGATCGAGCTGAACATCAGAATGACGCCGCCCAGCTTGTTCGGCACTGACCGCAGGATGGCGTAGTAGGGCAGGAAGTACCATTCGGGCACGATGTGCGCCGGCGTCACCAGCGGGTTGGCAGGAATGTAGTTGTCGGGATGGTTCAGCAGGTTCGGCGCGAAGAACACCAGCCCGGCGAACACCAGCAGATAGACGCAGATGCCGATGCTGTCCTTGGCCGTGTAGTAAGGGTGGAACGGCAGGGTGTCCTGCGGGGTCTTCACGTCGATGCCCAGCGGGTTGTTCGACCCGGTGATGTGCAGCGCCACGAT
>CAXUIQ010000625.1:0-2406 GCA_964250815.1 uncultured Acetobacteraceae bacterium | reverse complement strand
CGTATCCGTCCGGCGGGCACCGCCTGGCATTCTTGAACTTGGCTGGTGATCTTAGCGGCGCTTGTACGAGCGCTGTTAAGATCGGGGTTGGGTGTTGGGATGGAGATCATCACCGGGGTTGAGCGCCGGCGCCGTTGGCGGCTGGAGGAGAAGCTCCGCATCGTGGCCGAGGTCGAGCAACCTGGTGCGTCGTTTGCGGCCGTGGCGCGGCGGCACGAGGTGAGCCGCGGGTTGCTGTGGAACTGGCGTGCGCAGGTCCGCAGCGGGGCGCTGGCGCCGGAGCCGATGCCGGTGTTCATGCCGGTGCGGATCATGGGCGACATGCCGCCCCTGGGTCATCCAGCGCCTGCCCATGCTGCGCCGGCGCTGCCCAGTCCTCGCCTATCGCCTGGTCCCGCGGCGCCTGCGCCGGAGCGGATCGAGATCGCGTTGCCGGATGGCACCTGCATTTGGGTGGGCGCGGATGTCGGCTTGGTGGCGTTACGCCGAGTGATGGCGGCGGTGCGGCGGTGATCCCGCTGCCCAGCGGCGTACGGGTCTGGCTGGCTGCGGGTGTGACCGACATGCGCCGCGGCATGAACGGCCTGGCCTTGCAGGTGCAGCAGGCCTTGGGGCGCGACCCGCACGGGGGCGATCTGTATATCTTTAGGGGCCGCCGAGCTGACCTAGTGAAGGTCCTTTGGCACGACGACACCGGCATGTCGCTTTACGCGAAGCGGCTGGAACGGGGCCGGTTCGTCTGGCCGCAGGCCAAGGACGGCGTTGTGGCGCTGACCCCGGCAATGCTGTCCATGCTGCTGGAGGGAATAGACTGGAGAAGCCCGCAACGGGCCTGGCGCCCCGGAGCAGCCGGCTGACGCGCCCGCCGTAGCTGGCGTCACAAGGGGGTACACAGGCCCGGCCAGGTGTGGTTGACTCCTGTACGTGACGCCCGCCACCGCCCCTGTTCTGGACGACATCGAGGCTCTCCGCGCCGCCCTGGCTGCTGAGCAACTGGCGCGCCGCGAGGCCGAGGCACGGGCGTCCGGCGCCGAGGCCATGGTGGCGCATCTCAAGCTGCTGATTGCAAAACTCCGCCACGAGCAATTCGGCGCCTCGTCCGAGCGCGGGCGCAAGC
This sequence comes from uncultured Acetobacteraceae bacterium, assembly GCA_964250815.1. Lineage (GTDB taxonomy): Bacteria > Pseudomonadota > Alphaproteobacteria > Acetobacterales > Acetobacteraceae > CAHJXG01. The sequence goes on along the minus strand of CAXUIQ010000625.1, from coordinate 1,289 downwards.
TGCTGGACCAGTTGGAGCTGCAGCTCGAGGAGGTGCAGGCCGCCGCGGCCGAGGACGAGGCGGCGCTGGATGGCGAGATGGAGGGCCTGCCTGGCCGCAAGGCGGTCCGCCGCAGGCCGGTGCGCGGGCCGTTGCCGGCGCACCTGCCGCGCGAGCGCGTGGTCATCCCAGGACCTGTCTCCTGCCCATGCTGCCAGGGCAAGCTGTCCAAGCTGGGCGAGGACGTGACCGAGACGTTGGAGGTAGTGCCCCGGCACTGGAAGGTGGTCCAGACCGTGCGCGAGCGCATGGCGTGCCGGGCCTGCGAGACCGTCACGCAGCCGCCGGCGCCGTTCCACCCCATTGCGCGCGGGCGCGCCGGCCCTGAGCTGCTGGCCACCATTTTGGAGGCGAAGTTCGGCCAGCACTTGCCGCTCAACCGCCAGAGCGAGACGTTCGCCCGCGAGGGGATCGAACTGGACGTGTCCACGATGGCGGACTGGGTCGGCGCCTGCACGGCGACGCTGGCGCCCTTGGTGGCGCTGATCCGGGCGCACGTGCTGGCGGCTGGGCGCATCCATGGCGACGACACCAACGTGCCGGTGCTGGCCAAGGGGAAGACGAGCACCGGGCGGCTGTGGATCTACGTGCGCGACGACCAGCCGTTTGGCGGGCCGGCGCCGCCTGCGGCCGTGTTCCACTACTCGCCCGACCGCCGCGGCGAACACCCCAACAAGCACCTGGCCGGCTACGCCGGCATCCTGCAGGCCGATGCTTATGCCGGGTTCGGGGATCTCTACCACGAGGCCCGCAAGCCAGGACCGATCACCGAGGCCGGCTGCTGGGCACACGGACGGCGCAAGCTGTTCGACCTGGCCCAACTCGCACGCGCGCCGCTTGCCGCCGAAGCCGTGCGCCGGATCGACGCCATCTTTGATGCCGAGCGCACCATCAACGGCCTGCCCGCAGACCAACGCTTGGCCGTGCGGCAGAAGCACGTCGCGCCTCTGGTCGCCGACCTGGAAACCTGGATGCGCGCCGCCCGCGCCAAGATGTCCCGGCACGCCGATGCGGCCAAGGCGATGGACTACATGCTCAAGCGCTGGGACACGTTCAGCCGGTTCACCACCGACGGCCGTATCTGCCTCAGCAACAACGCTGCCGAGCGGGCGCTGCGCGGCGTGGCCCTCGGGCGCCGGGCCTGGTTGTTCTGTGGTTCCGACCGCGGCGGCGAAAGGGCTGCGGCCATATACTCGCTCATCGTCACCGCCAAGCTGAACGACACCGACCCGCGCGCCTGGCTCGCCGAC
>CAXUIQ010000624.1:0-2412 GCA_964250815.1 uncultured Acetobacteraceae bacterium | reverse complement strand
AAGTGCAGCAATGGTCATGAACTGCGCCGTTCTCGCTATTAACTACAACGCGACAGAGGGTTTTGGCATAGCCCGTTGAGAGTTGGCGGATGTCTGATACCAGACGCCCTATGCCACAACCGTTTTGGCCCAGGCTCGTGTTGCGATGGATCGGATGCGGTCTGGCATGGCCATGAGGGCGTTCCAGGCAGTGCAGCAGGCAGTCACGATGGCGTCGTAGTTGGCGAACACGCGGATGGAAAGCTGGTTCTGCCGCAGGTATTGCCACACGTTTTCCTGTGGGTTCAGCTCCGGTGGATACGGCGGCAGGCGAAGCAGGCTGACGTTGCCCGGCACGCGCAGCCGTCCGCCTGTCTGGTGCCAGCCCGCCCCGTCCAGCACGACCACGGCGTGCGCGCCTTGTGCGACATGGCGGCTGATCTCGGCCAGGTGCAGGCTCATGGCCTCGGCATTGGCCTGGGGCAGCACCAGGGCTGCGCCCACGCCACGGTCCCGCTGGGAGCGCTGCTCCGCAGCCGCGCACACGGCCCCGAACAGGTAAGCTGACTGGCGGCGCTGGTCGCGCAAGGCTGCGGGCCGGCTGCCCTTGTCCGCCCAAACGTAGGTGAGCGTACCCTGCTGGCCGACACGAGCCTCGTCCTGATGCCAGACCTCGATGGGCGCCTTTGCGACCCGCACGGCGTCGGGCAGTGCCGCGGTCACAAAGGCTGCGAACCCGGCCTGAAAGACGCCTGCGCCGCGATGTCCGCCTTGGGGTGGCGCGGGCGCGTGGACACGCGAGCAAACCGGAGCCGGTGCAGCAGCTTGCCCAGGCTGCGCTCGTGCAAGGCGACGCCGAACCGGCGCGCAATCCGCGCCTGGATGTCCACGCAACGCCAGCGCACGACGCCGTCCACCTCGACATCGGGTCCGGTCCGTATCCAGTCCGCAACCTCCGCCTCCTGCTCGGGCGAAAGCCGGTACGGCGCGCCGCCGCCATGCCGGTCGCCCAAGCCTGCAATGCCGTCCGCGTTGTAGCGGCGCAACCAGTCGCACAAGGTTTGCCGGTCCCAGCCGCAAACGCTTCGCGTTTCGGCGAGCCAGCCGCCCGCGCAGCATCCTCGCGCTTGTGGCCGTCCAAAACCAGCGCCAAAGCCAGGAGCCGACGCGCAACGGAGGCGGCCGCCGAGCAGGCCGCGCATCGGCGCAATTCCGCTGCCGTATGTTCCAGGCGCGTGATCGCAACCGTCCTGTCCGCCTCCACCATCGTGCAGGCAAACCCAACCATTCAGCCCCGAGCCGAACCTACTCACGTTCGAGTCAGAGCAAATGGCCGTTGGTATTAGGCCGGCGCAAGCGAGACGTGGGCGTGGCGATCTCGCCTGGGCGCGGATGCCCGCCATCAGTACTCGAACTGGTAGCTCAGCCCCACCGAGTTGCCGCCCTGCCCGGTTCCCACATCGGTCTGCACCTTCAGGCCCTTGAAGAGGTCGATCTGCACCGTCGCCTGCGTTTCGGCCCCGGTGGTGCCCTGCTTCGCGCCCACGTAAACGCCGGGGCGCACATACCGCCCTGCCTCGATGGTAGGCGTCGAAGCCGAACCGGACGTGCCGCCGCCGCTGTTCGCGCTGCTGCTGCCCACCGACAGCCGGTCCAGCCCCAGCCCTTTCCGGACGCTTTCCAGCGGGTTGGCCCCGCCGCCGCCGACGCCGGTCAGGCTGGCGACCGAGGCGGCGATCTCGGCAAGCTGGAACGGCCCCAGGTCCTTGGCGCTGCGCTTGAACAGCAGGTAGGCCAGCACCTCGTCCTGCGGCAGCTCCGGCACGCTGGTCAGGCTGATCTTGGGCGCGCTGGCGTAGCCGGTGATGCCGAGCGTCGCGGTCACGCTGCCGGTCGTGCTGTCCGCGGCGAAGTCGAGCGTGGGGTCGATCTTCCCCGTGACCCCGGTGCCGTCGAAGCCCACCTTGCCCCGCGTGAAGGTCAGGGTGGTGCCGGCCACGCTGATGACGCCGCGCCGCATGTCGAACCCGCCCGACACCTGCGGCGCCGTGCTCGTCCCCTTGACGCGCAGCTCCCCCGCAAGCTCGGAGTCCAGCCCCCGTCCGCGGACGAAGACGGCGCGCGGCGCGTTGATCGCGAGGTCGAGGCCGACCGTGCTGCCCGTGCCGGGCGGCGCCGGCGGCTTGTCGCCGGGCCGCCGCACGTCCAGCACGGCGATGGAGGCCGGCAGGCGCTCGGGGATGCGGATCTCGGCGCGCTTGATGCCGATGCGCCCGGCCGCCTGCAACGCGCCCGCGGCCTGGCCCTGAGCGCGGGGGGGCTGGGCCCCGGGGGGTCCACGGCCGGGAGCGCCGCGCGGATCGCCGAGGTCGTCGTGAAGGTCGCGGTCGGCGTCGGCGTCGTCGCGCTGCTCGGGTCCGGCGTCGTCGGGGT
>CAXUIQ010000623.1:0-2413 GCA_964250815.1 uncultured Acetobacteraceae bacterium | reverse complement strand
GGCGACGACCTGGACCGGCTCGCGGGCACGCTGAACCGCATGCTGGACCGCATCGGCGGCCTGATGGGCAGCCTGCAGCAGGTCAGCAGCGACGTGGCCCACGACCTCCGCACGCCGTTGTCGCGGCTTTACCAGAGGCTGGACGACGCACGGACCCACGCACGTTCCGTCGGCGAGTACGAGGCGGCGGTGGACGGCGCGGTGCGCGAGGCCGAAGGGCTGCTGGACACCTTCTCGGCCCTGCTGCGCATCGCGCAGGTCGAGGGCGCCTCACCGCGCGCCGGGTTCCGCGACGTGGACCTGAGCGCGGTGGCAGAGGCTGTCGCCGACGCCTATCGGCCGGACGCGGAGGAGGCGGGCCACCGCCTCGCCGCCGCCATCGCGCCCGGCATGGCCCTGCACGGCGATGGCGAGCTGCTGACGCAGGCACTGGCCAACCTGGTGGAGAACGCCCTGCGCCACACTCCCCCGGGAACGCGGATCGCCGTCCGGCTGTTCGGATCGGAGGGCAAGGACATCTGCCTGGCCGTGGAGGACGACGGCCCCGGCGTGAGGCCGGAGGACCTGCCGCGCCTCGTGCACCGCTTCTACCGGGGCGAGCGCAGCCGCACCACGCCCGGCAACGGGCTGGGATTGAGCCTGGTCGCGGCGGTGGCCGACCTGCACGGCGCCACGCTGCGCATCGGGGACGCCGGGCCGGGGCTGCGGGTCAGCCTGCTGTTTCCCGTGGAAGGAGCCGCATGACCGCGCCCAGGCGCGTCCGGCGCTGGGCGCTGGCCATCCCGCTTCTTGCCCTGCCTGCCGCCTCGCATGCGGCGCGGCTCGATGTCGAGTTGACCGGCGTCGAGAACGACCACGGCATGGTCCGCGTGGCCGTGTGCACGCCCGAGACCTTCGCCACGAAGCACTGCCCCTTCTCCGGCGCGGCGCCCGCCAGGCCCGGCAGCGTGGTGGTCGGCGTGGATGGAATCCCATCTGGCCGTTACGCCGTGCAGGCCTACCACGACGAGGACGGCAGCGGCCGCCTGCGCCGCGGGCTGTTCGGCATCCCGGCCGAGGCCATCGGCTTCTCGCGCGACGCGCGGGTCACCCTCCGCGCGCCCTCGTTCGGGGACGCCGCCATCGAGGTCGTCGAACCGGCCACGGCAACCCGGCTCCGGCTGCGCCACGTCGGACCTTGACCCACCCGCACAGCAGGAACTCACGACATGCGCGAACAGGTGAAGCAGGCCATCAGCAAGGTGCCGGAGGTCACGCTGGGCTTCTGGGTCATCAAGATCCTCGCGACCACGCTGGGCGAAACCGGCGGCGACGCGGTCACGATGACGCTGGGCTGGGGATACCTGCTCGGCACCGCCCTCTTCGCCACGATCCTTGTCGTCGCCGTGGCGGCCCAGATCGCGGCCAAGCGGTTCCACCCGTTCCTGTACTGGGCCGTGATCGTGGCCACCACGACGGCCGGCACCACGCTCGCCGACTTCTTCGACCGCTCGCTCGGCATCGGCTACTTCGGCGGGTCGTCGGCCCTCCTGCTGTTGCTGCTGGCGACCCTGGGCTTGTGGCACCGGACGCTCGGCTCGGTGTCGGTGGACACGGTGACGACGCCCCGGGCCGAGATGTTCTACTGGGCCACCATCATGTTCTCGCAAACGCTGGGCACGGCGCTCGGCGACTTCCTGGCCGACACGGGCGGGCTGGGATACGGCGGCGGCGCGCTGGTGTTCGGCGCGGCGCTGGCGGTGGTGGCGGGGCTCTACTTCTATACGGGCGCGTCGCGCACGCTGCTGTTCTGGGCGGCCTTCATCCTGACCCGGCCGCTCGGTGCCACGGTGGGCGACTTCCTCGACAAGCCGTTGGCGGACGGCGGCCTGGCGCTGGGCCGCTTCGCCGCCTCCGCCGTGCTCGCGGCAGTGATGATTGGGCTGATCCTGCTCCTGCCGCAGCGCGCGGGCAGCCATCCGGGGCAGCCGAGCAGGGCGTCGTGACCGGGCACGGAGGTTGCGGAAGAACACGCCGTGCTGGATGGCCTGCTCGCGCCGGCTGCCGCCTGGATCGTCGGCGTGATCGCCGCGGCGGGCGACATGGGCGTCGCCGGGCTGAGGGCGCTGGAATTCGCCTGCGTCCCGCTGCCGTCCGAGGTCATCATGCCGTTCGCGGGCTACCTGGCCTCCACCGGCCGGTTCGGCCTGGCGCTGGCGGCGACGGCGGGTGCCGTGGGATGCAACTTCGGCTCGACCCTCGCCTATGCCGTCGGCGCCCGGGGCGGGCGTCCCATGATCGAGCGATGGGGCCGCTACGTCCTGCTCAACCCGGGTGACCTGGACCGGGCCGAGCGGTTCTTCCGCCGATTCGGCGGCCCGGCGGTGCTGATCGGGCGGCTGCTGCCGGTGGTGCGCACCTTCATCGCGCTGCC
>CAXUIQ010000622.1:0-2415 GCA_964250815.1 uncultured Acetobacteraceae bacterium | reverse complement strand
CCGCCCTGGATCGTCACCATCACCCGGGCGCGTTGGTCGAAGCCGTTGTGGTCCTGCGGCGTCATGTCCGACACGCCATGGGTCAGCACCAGTTCCTCGCTGCTTTCGAGCGCATTGCGCAGCGCTGCATGGAACTCGGGCGTGCCGGGCTTGGCGGTGCGCAGGGCGACGGGAATGGCGGATTGCAGCAGGATACCCGCATCCATGGCGTGCGCGCCGAAGGTGGCGACGCTGCCCGGGCCGTTCGCAGCCTCGTAGCGGCGCACGTAGTCGAGCGCCACCGGCTTGACCGGGTTGCTGTCCGGCAGTTGCGCCGCGACCAGGACCGGGCCGGCCGGCAGGATCGTGCCCTCCACGTCCCGCCCGCCGACGCGCAGGAAGTCGGCATTGGCGACGCCATGGGTCTGGTAGTACTTGCCGGCGTAGCCCCGCTCGTGCAGCGCCTTCTGCGGCAACGCGGCCGGCGTGCCGGCGCCGGCGATCAGCACCGCGTCGGGCCGGGCGGCGACCAGCTTCAGCACCTGGCCGGTCACGCTGGTGTCCGCCCGGGCATACCGCTCCGTCGCCACCAGCTTGATGCCGTGGGCGGCGAAGGCGCGCGTCGCTTCCGCGAGCCAGCCGTCGCCATAGGCGTCGTTGAAGCCGATGAAGCCCACCGTCCTCACGCCCGCCCCCGCCATGTGGACGGCGATGGCGTCCGCCATCAGGCTGTCGTTCTGCGGCGTCTTGAACACCCACCGGCGCTGCGCGTCCATCGGCTCGATCAGCCGGGCGGAGGCGGCGAGCGCGATCATCGGCACCTGCTTCTCCGCCGCCACGTCGATCATCGCGAGCGACGCCGGCGTGGTGCTGGAGCCGATCAGCGCGTCCGCGCCCTCGTCGATCAGCTTGCGGGCGTTGGCGACGGCCTTGGTGCTGTCGCCCGCGTCGTCCAGCACGGTGTATTCGACCGTCTGCCCACCGATCGTGGACGGCATCAGCGCGATCGAGTTGCGCTGCGGCACGCCGAGGCTGGCCGCTGGCCCGGTGGTGGAGATGGTCACGCCGATCTTGACCTGCGCCCGGGCGGCCCCGGCGGCGGCCAAAGCCACGGCCATCAGCAGCATGATCGCGAGACGACGCATCGCTGGCTCCCTCCGCGCCGCCTGCGCCGCCCCAGGGCGGCCTTGCACGGCGGTTCGTTTGTCTCGCAGTCGTACGGGGGCGTCCGCAGCGTGTCAAGAATTCGAGAATGCGCCAGGCGCCTCGTTCGTCGCGCGTCCTGTTTGGCTGGCATGAACGACCCGTGTGCCGTCCGGGCTTGCGGCGCCGGGCCGCATCCGCTTTAGCCTCGCGGCATGGTTGAGCGCTCCATCCTCGCGTCCCTTGTGGCCCTGAGCGCCAAACGGGCGCCCGTGGTCCTGCTGGTCGGAGCCGTGCTGGCCGGGCTGGCCGCCGGGCTTGCCACGCGCTTGAGCGTCACCACCGACATCGACGGGCTGTTCAACGCCAGCCTGCCCTGGAAGCAGCGCGAAACCGAGTTGAAGCGCCTGTTCCCGCAGCGCCAGGGCCTGTTGGTCGCCGTCGTCGATGCGGCCATCCCCGAGGAGGCGGAGGCCACCGCCGCCGGGCTGGCCGCGGCGCTGGGGCGGGACGGGGCGCACTTCCAGCTCGTGCGCCGCCCCGACGCCTCGCCGTTCTTCGACCAGAACGGGCTGCTGTTCCTCGGCACGCCGGCGTTGTCGGCGGTGCTGGACCAGACCATCGACGCGCAGCCGTTCCTGGGCCAGCTCGTCGCCGACCCCAGCGCGCGGGGCCTGTTCGCGGCGCTGTCGCTGGTGGCGATGGGCGTGGAGAGGGGGGCGGAGCTGGGGCCGTTCGAGACCGCGCTGCGCGGCTTCCACGAGGCGATGGCCACGGCGCTGCGCGGCGAGCCGCAGCCGCTGTCGTGGCAGCGCCTGCTGACCGGCCCGGTGTCGGAGCTGGGCGGCCCCTACCGCTTCGTGCTGGCGAAGCCCCGGCTGGACTACGGCGCCTTGCAGCCGGGCGCCGCCGCGACCCGGGCGCTGCGCGACGCAGCGGCGCAGCAGGAGTTCGTCCGCTCCGGCCAGGCGCATGTCCGGGTGACGGGCGACGTGGCGCTGTCGGACGAGGAACTGGCGTCCGCCGCAAACGGCGCAATCGCCGGGCTGGTCGGCAGCACGCTGCTGGTGGTGGTCTGGCTGGTGCTGGCTGTGCGGAGCTGGCGGCTGGTCGTGCCGATCCTGCTGACCCTGCTGCTCGGGCTGCTGCTGACCACGGCGTTCGCGGCGCTGACGGTCAATCCGCTCAACATGATCTCCGTCGCCTTTGCCATCCTGTTCGTCGGCATCGCGGTGGATTTCGCGATCCAGTTCAGCGTGCGGCTGCGGGAAGCGCAGACGGAGGCGCCCGACC
>CAXUIQ010000621.1:0-2426 GCA_964250815.1 uncultured Acetobacteraceae bacterium | reverse complement strand
ACGAGTGCTGGCAGTTCGACCTGTCGCCGTCGGACCTCAAGCAGGTGCCGGCGCCACTCTGGGTCGAAGCTGGCCGGGGGCCGCCGACCTTGATGCTGCTCAGCGCCGTCGATGACCGCAGCGGCGTCGCCTACCAGGAATACCGTTGCGTCTATGGCGAGGACGTCGCTGCCGCGCTGCGCTTCCTGTTCAACGCCATGACGGCCAAGGACGATGAGCCTGGCCTGGTGCTGCAGGGCATTCCCTCGATGCTCTACCTCGATAACGGCCCGGTCGCGAAGTCGGGCACCTTCCGGCGGGTGATGGCGCAGCTCGGGGTGGAGGTGCGCACCCACCTGCCGCGCGGCTCGGACGGCCGGCGCGTCACCGCGCGGTCGAAAGGCAAGGTGGAGCGACCGTTCCGCACGGTGAAGGAGGCGCACGAGACGCTGTATCACTTCCATGCGCCGCAGGACGAAGCGGAGGCGAACCTGTGGCTCCGCCACTACCTGGCCCGCTACAACGCGCGCCCGCACCGGTCGGGCCAGCGTTCCCGGGCGGAAGATTGGGCGGCCAACCTGCCGGAGGCCGGCATCCGGGCCATGTGCGCCTGGGAGCGGTTCTGCACGTTCGCGCGCGAGCCCGAGCGCCGCAGGGTCGGCGTTGACGCCCGGGTGCAGGTGGACGGCGTCGCCTACGAGGTCGAGCCTGGCTTGGCGGGCGAGACGGTGACGCTGTGGTGGGGGCTGTTCGACCACGAGCTGTATGTCGAGCACGCCGACCAGCGGTTCGGGCCGTTCGGACCCATCGACGGGCCGATCCTGCTGCACCGTTACCGCAGCTTCCGCAAATCCGCGGCCGACGGCCGCATCGACCGCATCGAGGCGCTAGCGGGCAAGCTCGGCCTGCCTCGCGCGGCGTTGGACGGGCCGGCTCCCGTGGCTCTCCCGGTCGCCGCCATCCCGGCGACCGTGCCGTTCAAGGACCCGGACCCGTTCCAGGAGCTGCACTTCCCCAGCGTGCTCGCGGCCAAGCTCGCGATTGCCGATTACCTCGGCCGCCCCCTGGCGAAGCTGGCGGCCGAGGACCTCGATACCATCAACGCCCTGCTCGGGCGGACGCTGGAGCGACGCACGGTGATCGCCTGCGTGCGGGGCTACTTCCGCGAGCGTGAGGCACGGCGGCGACAGGAAGAGGAGAGCGGCCATGCGGGCTGAGGTGATGGAGTTCTACGGCCTGATCCGCTCGCCGCGCGCCGTCGGCTACTACGAAACGGCGCACCATCGGCAACTGCTGGGAGACATCAAGCAGGCCGCCTACGACAGCGACTTGGTGGCGCTGTGCGGCGTGGTGGGCGCGGGCAAGACGGTGACGCTGCGCCGGCTGCAAGACATGCTGGCGCGCGAGAACCGGGTGATCGTCTCCAAGGCGGTGTCCATCGAGAAGAGCCGGATCACGCTGAACACGCTGGTCACGGCGCTGTTCTGCGACCTGTCGCCGGACAAGAGGCTTGCGATCCCCAAGAACACCGAACTGCGCGACCGCGCCCTGGCCGACCTGGTGCGCAAGCGCAAGAAGCCGATCGTGCTGATCGTCGACGAAGCCCATGACCTGCGCCAGGACACGTTGACCAGCCTCAAGCGCCTGATCGAAACCGCCGCTGACGGCGAGGGCAAGCTGTCGGTGCTGCTGGCCGGCCACCCCAAGCTGCGCCGCGACCTGCGCAGCCCGACAATGGAGGAGATCGGCTACCGCACCACGGTGTTCTCCTTGGAGGGCGTCACCGGCAGCCAGCGCGAGTACATCGAGTGGACGCTGACGACCTGCGCGGCCGAAGGCGTGCGGGTGGACGACATCCTCGATCCGGCGGCGGTGGACCTGCTGGCCGCACGCCTGCGCACGCCACTGCAGATCGAGCAGCACCTGACGCTGGCGCTGGAAACGGGATACCAGGCCAGCGAGAAGCCCGTCGGCGAGGCCATCGTGGACTCGGTGCTGTCCAAGCAGATCGACGACCTGGAACCCACCCTGACCCGGCACGGCTACACCGCCAAGGTGCTGGCCGAGCTACTGGACACCAAGCCTGGCGAGGTCAGGGCGATGTTCAGGCAGACGCTCGGCGCCGAACGCTCGCGCGAGCTGAAGGAGCAGATGCTCGCCGCCGGCTTGCCCGTGTGATCACCGGCAGCAAACCGGTCGTTTCCATGCCCGCCCAGCCGCCACTCCCGTGCAATCAGCGTGGGCAGGGACCCCACGATTGCGATCCCAGTTGCAGCCTTTATGCGCCCAAGTGCAGTGATTGTGGGTCCGACCCCTCAAACCCGGTGCAATAAACTCGGGCACGGCCCGCCGACCATTGCAATCCCAAACGCCGATGATTGCGGGTCGCTACAAGTAGCGCGGGTTCGGCCCGGAGTGGATCGTGCGCACGGGCACGACGAAACGCA
>CAXUIQ010000620.1:1113-2427 GCA_964250815.1 uncultured Acetobacteraceae bacterium | reverse complement strand
AGGCTGAACCCGTCCGATCCGCCGAAAGCATCCAGGTCGGCCCCGCTGCGCGCCGCTTCCGCCGCGCGATCCGCAAGCAGGGCCGCAAAGCCCCGGTCCAGCCGTTCGGCATGGGCGCGGGTCAGTTCGGCGTCCACGGCCAGCAGTTCGGCCCCATGCGGCGAGGCATGCAGCAAGCGGTAGAGCGGAAGGTCCTTGGCCAGCACCGTCGCTTCCAGGTTGTCGGCCAATGCCGCCGCCGGGTCCCAGGCCGTCTCCGCGGCGGCCAGCGCGCTCGCCACCATCGAAGCCGCCAGGGCCTCGAACAGGCTCCGCTTGTCGCGGAAGCGCAAGTAGAGCGTGGCGCGGGAGAGCGCCGCCTCCGCCGCCACGTCGGCCATGCTGGTCCGCTGGAAGCCGTGCCGGGCGAACATGGTCGCGGCAGCCTCCAGCACGCGCCGGGCAGTTTCGTCATACGGACTGGACACATCCTGTCTATTACGTCTATCGTCACGCTCAGGCAAGGAGGCTTCCAATGGCGGCTCAAGGTCAAGTGCTGGTCACCGGCGGCTCAGGCTACATCGCCGGCTTCTGTATCGCACAACTGCTGCGGGACGGGTGGCGCGTGCGGACCACCGTGCGCAACCTCGGCCGGGAGGCCGAGTTACGTCGGACCTTGGCCAAGCTCGTGAATGCCGAGGACCGGCTCGAAGTCGTGGTCGCCGACCTGAACGCCGACGCCGGCTGGCGGGAGGCCACCCGGTCTTGCGACTACGTGCTGCACGTCGCCTCGCCGCTGCCGTCCAAGAACCCGAAGGACGACGACGAGCTGGTGCGCCCGGCGCGGGACGGCGCGCTGCGCGTGCTGGCGGCGGCGCGTGACGAAAAGGTGCGGCGCGTCGTGATGACCTCTTCCACCGCCGCGGTCGCCTATGGCCATGGGGGACGCACCGCGCCCTTCACGGAGGCTGACTGGTCGGACGAGGCCAACCGCGCCGACAGCTCGGCCTACGAGCGTTCCAAGACCATCGCCGAGCGCGCCGCCTGGGAATGGCTGCGGCGGGAGGGCGGGGCGCTGGAACTCGTGGCGATCAACCCCGGCGCGGTGCTGGGGCCGGTGCTGGGCCGGGACTTCTCGGCCTCCATCGACATCGTGAAGAAGCTGATGGACGGGTCGCTGCCGGGCTTGCCGCGGTTCGGCTGGCCGCTGGTGGACGTGCGGGACATCGCCGACCTGCATTGCCGCGCCATGCTGGCGCCCAAGGCCTCGGGCCAGCGCTACATAGGCCCCCGGCCGGTGTACTGGGTGGCGGGCCACGCCCCGGCGCGGCGGGG
>CAXUIQ010000620.1:0-1103 GCA_964250815.1 uncultured Acetobacteraceae bacterium | reverse complement strand
GGTCCCTGCCCGACTGGCTCGTCCGCTTGTCCGCCGTGTTCGATCCCGTCGTGCGCGACCGCCGGTTCGAACTGGGCAAGCTGCGCCCCGTGTCCGCCGACAAGGCCCGCGCCGAGCTTGGCTGGACCCCGCGGCCCAACGACGACGCGATCGCCGCCACCGCCGAAAGCCTGCTGGCGGAAGGATTGGTCCGGGCCTGAGCGGCACCCGGTCTCGGCAGCGCACATGACGGCGTGCTAAGCGTTGCTCAGGAGGGAACGCCCATGCAGCCAGTCGTCGTCGCCGTCGCCATCACCGGCTCGGTCCCGCGCAAGAAGGACAACCCGGCCGTCCCGGTGACGCCCGCCGAGCAGGTCGAAAGCACGCACGAGGCGTTCGAGGCCGGCGCGTCGCTCGTCCACATCCACGTGCGCAACCCCGACGAAAGCCCGTCGAGCGACCCCGCCCTGTTCGCGCAGGTGCAGGAGGGCGTGCGCCGGCACTGCCCCGGCATGATCGTGCAGTTCTCCACCGGCGGGCGCGGGCGCGACCCGGCGGCGCGCGGCAACGCGCTCGACCTGCGCCCCGACATGGCCTCGCTTTCCACGGGATCGGTCAACTTTCCCACCATCGTCTATGAGAACTCGGCGGCGCTGGTCACGGACCTCGCGACCCGGATGCAGGCGCATGGGGTGCGTCCGGAAATCGAGATCTTCGACCTGTCGCACCTGCACGGCGCGCGGCGCCTGGTCGATGCCGGGCTGATGGACGAGCGCCCGCACGTCCAGGTGGTCATGGGCGTGAAGAACGCGCTGCCGGCGGAGGAGCACCTGCTGGACCTGATGCTGGGCGAGCTGAAACGCGTGCTGCCCCATGCGACCTGGACCGCGGCGGGCATCGGCGCGAACCAGGCGCGGGTGATGGACTGGGTGCTGGCCCGCGGCGGCGACGGCGTGCGGACCGGGCTTGAGGACAACGTGCGCGTGAGCCGCGACCGCCTGGCCGAGAGCAACGCCGAGCTGGTGCGCCTGGCCGCCGACGCCATCGCCCGGCACGGCCGCCGCCCCGCGACCCCCGCCGCGGCCCGCGCGGCGCTCGGCCTGCAAGCCGCTTGAGGGGCCGCG
>CAXUIQ010000619.1:0-2428 GCA_964250815.1 uncultured Acetobacteraceae bacterium | reverse complement strand
CAGGCCCGCGGCATCCTGGAGCTGCGCCTGGCCCGGCTGACCGGGCTGGAGCGCGACAAGATCCAGGCCGAGCTGGCGGAGGTCGCGACGCGGATCGGCGACCTGCTGGAGATCCTGGACAGCCGGCCGCGGCGGCTTGAGGTCATGCGCGACGAACTGCTGGCCGCCCGCGCCGAACTCGACAGCCCGCGCCTGACCTCCATCGTCGATGCGGCGGTCGATCAGGACGACGAGAGCCTGATCGAGCCGGGCCAGATGGTCGTGACCATCACCCGGGACGGCTTCATCAAGCGGACGGCGCTGGAAATCTTCCGCCAGCAGAACCGCGGCGGGCGCGGCCGGACCGCGGCCGGCACCCGCGGCGGCGACATCGTGACCCGCAGCTTCAACGCCCACACGCACCAGTGGGTGCTGTTCTTCAGCAGCGGCGGCAAGGCGTTCCGGGAAAAGGTCTGGCGTCTGCCCGAGGCCAGCCCCACCGCCAAGGGCCGTGCGCTGGTGAACATGCTGCCGGAACTCGGCACGGACGGGATCACCGCCGTGCTGCCGCTGCCGCAAGACGAGGGGCTTTGGGAAAGCCTGCACCTCGTGTTCGCGACCGCCAGCGGCAACGTGCGGCGCAACCGGCTGTCCGATTTCCGCAACGTCCGGGCGGCCGGCCTGATCGCCATGAAGCTCGACGACGGCGACCGGCTGATCGGGGTCGCGACCTGCCGGGACGGCGACGACGTGTTCCTGGCGACGCGGGCCGGACGCTGCATCCGGTTCCAGGTGCGCGACGACAACCTCCGCGTGTTCAGCGGGCGCGACAGCTCGGGCGTGCGCGGCATCCGCCGGGCGGCGGGCGACGAGGTCATCAGCCTGTCCGTGCTGCGCCACGTCGAAACGGACGAGCATGAGGACGGGGCCGCCGAGGCGGAGGAGGACGGCGCCGAGGCCGAGGACGTGCTGGATGAGGCGGAGCCGGGACTGTCCCCCGCGGCCGTGGCCGAGATGGCAGACGCCGGGGAGATCCTGCTCACGGTGACGAACGCCGGCTTCGGCAAGCGCACGCCCGCCTCCGAGTACCGCGTGACCCGGCGCAGCGGGCAGGGGATCGGCAACATCAAGCTGTCGCCGCGCAACGGCACGGCGGTGGTCGCAAGCTTCCCGGTCCGGCCCGGCGACGACGTGATGCTGGTGACGGACGAGGGCCGCCTGATCCGCGTGCCGGCCGACCAGGTCCGCGTGACCGGCCGGGCCAGCATGGGCGTCCGGATGTTCCGGCTGGGCGACACCGAGCATGTCGCCAGCGTGTTCCCGGTGGTCGAGGTGCCGGGCGCCCAGGCCGAGGACGCCGGGGCCGAGGACGCCGGGGCGCCGGAGCCGTCCGATGGCTGAGCCAAGCCCCGATCGGGCGCCTCGCGGCCCGGTCCAGCACGTCGGCCTGTATCCCGGCACCTTCGACCCGGTGACCAACGGCCACACCGACATCATCGCCCGCGCCGCCCGGGTGGTGCATCGCCTGGTCGTCGGCGTGGCGGAGAACGCCGGCAAGTCGCCGCTGTTCCCGTTGGAGGAGCGGGTGGAGTTGGTGCGGGCAGAGACCGACGCCATCGCCGCGCGGACCGGCACCGTCATCGAGGTGATCAGCTTCGACTGCCTGCTGATCGACCTCGCCCGGCGCGTTGGCGCGGGCGTGATCGTGCGGGGCCTGCGCGCGGTGTCGGACTTCGACTACGAGTTCCAGATGGCCGGGATGAACTACCGCCTGGACCATCAGGTGGAAACGGTGTTCCTGATGGCGAGCGAGCGGCACCAGTTCATCTCGTCCCGCTTCGTCAAGGAGATCGCCCGGCTCGGCGGCGACGTGTCCAGCTTCGTGCCGAGCCTGACGCTGGAGCGGACGTTGGCGCGGGTGCGCTAGGCTTGACTGGAACGGGCGCGACAACCATGGAGAACGCCATGACCCTCGGCATGCGGCGCCGGCACTTGCTTGCAACCATCGCGATCGGAGCATCCATGTCTGAACAAGCCTCGGCCCAGCAGCCGGCCCTCGATCCCGAGAACACGCTATACATGGACCTGAAGGACGGCCGGGTGGTCATCCGCCTGCGCCCGGACCTGGCGCCGAAGCACGTCGAGCGGGTCAAGGCCCTGGCGCGCAAGGGGTTCTACGACGGCACGGTGTTCCATCGCGTGATCGAGGGCTTCATGGCCCAGGGCGGCGACCCCACCGGCACCGGCACCGGCGGCAGCGACATGGGCAACCTGCCGGCCGAGTTCAGCCGCGACGCTCACTTCCTGCGCGGCACCGTCGGCGCGGCCCGGACCGGCGATCCCAACAGCGCCAACAGCCAGTTCTACATCATGTTCGCCCCGGCGCCGCACCTGGACGGCCAGTACACGATCTGGGGCCAGGTCGTGCAGGGCATGGAGTTCGTGGACA
>CAXUIQ010000618.1:1368-2431 GCA_964250815.1 uncultured Acetobacteraceae bacterium | reverse complement strand
CGGCACGCGCACCGGGTCGAAGGCGTTGCGCGGCACGCCATACGGGCTGCGCACGCCCACGAGGCCGGTCGCGAACTGGTCGAGGTTGGTCTTGCCGAGCAGCACGGCGCCGGCGTCGAGCAGCCGTTGCACGGCGGGCGCGGTTTCCGCAGGCACGCAGCCATAGCCCGGGCAGCCGGCGGTGGTCGGCAGGCCGGCCACGTCCAGGTTGTCCTTGACCGCGAACGGCAGGCCCCACAGCGGGCGGTCCCGCCGCCCCTCCTCCGTCAGCGCACGGGCACGCTCCAGCACCGCCGCGTCCGGCAGCCGGGTGATCCACAGCGCCGGGTCCGCGTAGGCCCGGTCCGCAGCAAGCGCCGCCTCCGCCATCGCAAGCGGGGTCATGCGGCGGGCATGGCGGTGCGGGCGGGATGCGTGCGGATGTCCATGGGCATCGGGCCGGCTCCGTGATTCGCGGCGGCGGGGTCGTCATGCGTGCAGGCCACCGCAGTGAACACCGCCATGGAGGTCCGGTCAAAACGAGGAAACGGAACAGCCGCCCGGCGTCTCGCCGTCAGCGCCGGCAATCAGCGATGGTGGTGCGCTTCCCCTTCGGCGGCGAGCGGCGCGGCGGCGGCCTCACCGGCTGCGGCAAAGACGCCAGGATCGTCCCACGCCGCAGCGTCCGGCCGGGCCTTGAAGGCGCGCATCCATCCATTGGCGTCCACCAGCACCCTGGACCCGGCGAGCTTGTCCGGGGCCTGGCCCGTGACAATGGCCAGGGCATCCCAGGCCGCCGGGTCGGACGAGGCGCAGGCGGAGCGGCTTTCCGGCTCCTCCCGCGCCAGCACGACCAGCAGCACGCCGGCGCCGACGGCCTCCGGCAGCGGCGTGCCCGGCCCCCCGGCCACGAGCAACAGCACGCGGCCCCGGAGGGCGTCGGTGGCGAGGGCGTCCCGTCCCGGGCACGCCAGGCTGAACGCGGGCAGCGCAACCGGCTTCGGCCATGCGCCCGAAGCCTGCAAGGCCAGGCCGGCGTTGCGGGCGCGGACCGCGTCGATCAGCGGTGGGCGCTGATCGACGC
>CAXUIQ010000618.1:0-1358 GCA_964250815.1 uncultured Acetobacteraceae bacterium | reverse complement strand
TGTCGTCCCACGGGAAGTCGCCGGCAGGCTTGCGGCCGCGGACCGCGGCGAGCAGCGCCCACGGCTGGTCGTTCGACACCACGCCCGCGACGCCCGGCAGGGCCGCCGCGCCGTCCGGCGCTTCCATCCCCCGCGCCAGCCACCAGAACAGCTCGCCGTCCGCATGGTCCCACAGGTGCGGCGCGGAAAGGTCGGCGGGCGGCACGGGACTGGCACCGGCATCCGGACCGTCGCCGCGGCCCTCCGCCCCGTGGCAGCGCGCGCAGTGCTGCGGGTAGAGCGCTGTCCCCTCCACGATGGACGCCGCCGCGAAGCCGGTTGGCGAGGCGTAGTAGCTGGTCGGGTATGCTTCCACGAGCAGCAGCGACAGATGCGGCGCGGCAAGCCAGGCCAGCAGCCCGGCCAGCGCCAGCACCCCCGCCAAGGGCGCACGGCGGCGCATCGGCCGCCACAGCAGCGCCAGCAGCGCGCCCGCCGACCCGGCGAGCATGAGGGCGCCCGTCCGAACCTCGGCGGCCAGGTCCGCATCCGCCATGGCGGCCGGGCTGGGGCGCAGCGGGAACGGCCAGTCCGGCTGCTCGTGGACCGCCGGGGGCAGGCTGGACAGGATGCCGGCGGCCAGCACGGTCAGCGCGCCGAAGCCGGTCTGCACGGCGATGGCGCGCAGCAGGCGGCGCCGGGCGGTCTCGGGCGCGTCCCGCACCAGCGCCGGCGCCAGCCGGTAGCGGTTGGCCACCGCAAAGGCGAACAGGATGCCGTGCAGGCCGAGCTTCGCGCCCGCCACCCAGCCGTACGCCGTGCCGACCAAGCCCGGCACGCCGCCGACCAGCCCAGTCTGGGGCCGCCGCCGGCCTGGGTTCGGTGGCCACGAGGCCGGGCGGCGCCACCGCCACACCGCAACCGCCACTTCCGCCCGCCACCGTGGCGGCCGATCCGCTGCCACCCCCGGCCAAGGTGATGCCAGCCGGGCCGGGTGCGGTGACCTCGCCGGCGCGGCCCATCGCGGTGTCGGCGGGCGCGCCGGCCTATCCGCCGCACGTCGCCCAGCAGCAAGGGGACGACAACCAGACCAAGGCGTACCAGGCGGCGATCGGCGCGCTCATGGCCGGCTGGAGCAACAAGCCGCAGACGACCGAGGTCGTGCTCAAGCCCGAGGAGGAGCAGCGCAGCAACGCGTCCAGCGCGGGTTCCGGCCGCGAGACGAATGCCACGCTCAACGGTCAGTCCGACGCGGCGCAAGGTCCCATCCCGAACGCCCGGCCGCTGCAAGGCGCGGGCCGGGTTCTGATGCCGGCCGGTCGCGGCATCTATGGCCGGACGATCCTGGCGGCAAGCTCCGACCAGGGTGGCCCCGTGGC
>CAXUIQ010000617.1:2078-2433 GCA_964250815.1 uncultured Acetobacteraceae bacterium | reverse complement strand
ACCCGGCGGCTCGGCGGCGCCATCGCGGCGGCGACCGCGGCCACCGTGCTGGCGAGCGAGGTGCGGCGCGGCGACACGGAGCTTGCGGCGCCGCGCGCCCTGCTGATGGCGGCGGCGCTGTGGGCGCTGTTCGCCCGGCGCTGACTACGGCCGGCCCGTCACTGCTGGAACGTGTTGCACCCGGCAACCGTGCCGGTGCGCAGGCCCGTCGTGAGCCAGCGCACCCGCTGCGCCGAGGACCCGTGGGTGAAGCTGTCCCGCACCACGGCGCGGCCTGCGGCCTGGCGGTGCCGGTGGTCACCCCTGGCCCTGGCGGGGGCGGCCCCCCGCCCCCCCGCCGGGGCGGGGGGGGTTG
>CAXUIQ010000617.1:0-2068 GCA_964250815.1 uncultured Acetobacteraceae bacterium | reverse complement strand
CTCGAGCTCGGCACGTGCGCGGCCTCGGGCTGCGACACCTCGCCCCGCCGGCCGGGGCGGGCGCGACCGCCTGCCGCACGTCGGCGTCGTCGATGTTGCCGTGGCGCCGGTTCATCCAGTTGGCCCACACGCCGGCCAGGCAGTCGGCCATCAGCTCGGTGCGGACCGACAGGTCGTTGGCGGCGGCCCGGTCGCCTTCCTGCCGCGCGTCGCGCTGCGCCGACTGCACCTTGGGCAGCAGGCCCAAGAGGTTCTGCACGTGGTGCCCGACCTCGTGCGCGATGACGTAGGCGTAGGCGAAGTCGCCGCCGCCCCCCATGCGGCGCTGCATGTCCTGGAAGAACGAGGTGTCGAGGTAGAGCTTGCGGTCGAGCGGGCAATAGAACGGTCCCATGGCCGATTCGGCGGAGCCGCAGCCGGACGCGGTGACGCCGGAGAACAGCACCAGCACCGGGCGCTCGTACTGGCGGCCGGTTTCGCGGGGCAGGACCTGCGACCAGACATCCTCCGTCTCGCCCAGCACGCGGGCGACGAAGCGGCCCACCTCGTCGTCGGGCGCGCCGCGGCGGCTAGCCGGGGCGGAGACGGGCGCGTTGCCCGCCACCTGCTGCGCGCCGTTGATCAGCACGGCCGGGTTGATGCCGAAGGCCCAGCCGATCAGGCTGAGCACCACGACGGCGCCGATGCCGAGGCCGCCGGTGGCCACGCCGCCCATGCCGCGGCGGTCCTCGATGTTGCTGCTTTCGCGGAGGTCGTCTTCGCGCACGGGGGAGGTCCTACTTGGGCTGCCTCCATGACGCGCGGGGCCGGGTTCCGTTCCCGGATGCGCGCGGCAGCTCCTCCGGCGCGGGCACGAGGCCGTAGGGTTCCACCAGGTCCCAGACATGCCGGGGTACCATGCTGCGCAGCCGCCGGGGGTGCTGGCGGCGCAGGTGCAGCACGGTTTCGGCCGCCTTCATCTCGACCCGGGCGCGGGCGAACTCCAGGCCGCGCGGCCCGACCCGCGGCATCAGCCAGCCCACGAGCGGGCGCAGCCAGCCCGGCATCCCGCGCACCGGCAGGCCGCCGGCGGCGAGTTCCACGTTCTTGATGAACCCGCGCACCGGCCCCTGCCGCTTGCCGGCGCTGCGGAGCGGGGCCGTGCGCAGCTCGTCGCCGAGCAGCGCCAGCAACTCCTCCCCGCGCCCGTTGCGGACCAACAGCCATTGCTCGCCCTCGCCGGCCATGTAGCCCACGGTGATGTCGGCCAGCGCGTTTGTGTAATCGACGCAGGTGCGGCAGGTCAGCGGGAAGAAGTCGGCGGGCAGCTTGCTGATCGGCAGCATCAGGAACGGAATCGCCCGGCGGCGCCCGTCGCGGAAGCGCAATTCAACGTGGTAGTCGGGCCGGAACTCCAGGTAGGTGATGCTGCCGGGGTCCTCGGACAGCAGGGCCAGGAACTGGTGGAAGTTCTCCGTCGTGGTGTTGTCGGAGCAGGGCGTGCCGACCACGAAGATGCGCTCGAAGCCGAGCTTGCCTTCCAGGGCGCGCAGGGCATGGACCTGGCACGGGATGCCGACCACCGCGATGCGGCGGTGCCCGGCCGCCCGCGCCGGCTCCAGCAGCGCCAAGAGCGGCGCGTAGCCCATCCTCATGCCCCGGCACTGCGCCATGCCCGCGGCCTCCGTCACCAGCACCGGCATCGGGCGCCAGGGGTCGTCCGGGTGCGGCGCCACCGCGAGCACGGCATCGACGGCGCGGGTTTCCAGCAGGCGCTCGGCGATGCGGGTGGCGATGCCGGTCCACTGCGCGCCGGGCCGCGGGGGTGCGAGGGAGGCGCGCACCATGCGGCGGAACGGACCGAAGAACAATTCGTCCGGGCGGGCCGGGTCGCGGGCGCGGCCGTGGACGCGGGCTTCGAGGCCGGGGTAGTCAGGGGCGATGAACTGGCAGGCGGCGCCGCAATCGCCGGGGGTGCTGGTGCGGGAGATGCCGCAATCGGTGCACAGGCCGCGCGGGGCCGGGTCGGCCACCGGGGGCGACCAGACTTGCGACATGGTACCGGGCGATGCGGCCGGGGCGGCGGTCA
>CAXUIQ010000616.1:0-2433 GCA_964250815.1 uncultured Acetobacteraceae bacterium | reverse complement strand
AGGTCACGTCCTTCACGTCCAGCGCCTCGATCGGCGTGCCGGTGAAGAACCGGCCACGGCGCAGGATCGGGTAGTCCTGCCGCAGCTTGGTCAGGCGCCGCACCAGCTTCACCTGGGTCTGCGCCCATTCCGGCAGGTTCCAGTCGAGCCAGCCGACCGTGTTGTCCTGGCAATAGGCGTTGTTGTTGCCGCCCTGGGTGCGGCCGAACTCGTCGCCCGCCAGGATCATCGGCGTGCCCTGGGCCAGCAGCAGGGTGGCCAGCATGTTGCGCATGTGGCGTCGGCGGCGCTCGCGGATGCCGGGGTCGTCGGTTTCGCCCTCGACCCCATGGTTCCAGCTATGGTTGCTGTCGCTGCCGTCGCGGCCGTCCTCGCCGTTGGCCTTGTTGTGCTTCATGTTGTAGCTGACGGCGTCGCGCAGGGTGAAGCCGTCATGCGAGGTGACGAAGTTCACCGTGGACCATGGCTTGCGTCCGCGCTTGTTGAACAGGTCGGCGGAGGCCGACATGCGCGCGGCCATGGCGGGCACCATGCCCTCGTCGCCCTTCCAGAACCGCCGCACCTCGTCGCGGAACTTGTCGTTCCACTCCGCCCACCCCGGCGGGAAGCCGCCGACCTGGTAGCCGCCGGGGCCGCAATCCCAGGGTTCGGCGATCAGCTTCACGCTGTTCAGCACCGGATCCTGCCGGCAGGCATGGAGGAACCCGCTGCTCTCGTCGAAGCCGTGCGGCTCGCGCGCCAGGATGGTGGCGAGGTCGAAGCGGAAGCCGTCCACGTGCATCTCCTGCACCCAGTAGCGCAAGCTGTCCGTCACCATCTGCAGCACCCGGCTGTGGGACAGGTTCAGTGTGTTCCCGGTGCCGGTGTCGTTGATGTAGAAGCGCGGCTCGTGCGGCGGCAAGCGGTAGTAGGAGGCGTTGTCGATGCCCTTGAACGACAGCGTCGGCCCGAGTTCGTTGCCCTCCGCCGTGTGGTTGTAAACGACGTCCAGGATCACCTCCAGCCCGGCGTCGTGCAGGTGGGCAACCATTTCCTTGAACTCGGCATGGGCAAAGGCCGGCTTGCTGGAGTAGCGCGGGTCGGGCGCGAAGAAGCCGATCGAGTTGTAGCCCCAGTAGTTGGTCAGCCGCTTGCCGATCAGGTGGGTGTCGTCCACGAAGGTGTGGACGGGCAGCAGCTCGACGCTGGTGACGCCCAGCGCCGTGATCCAGTCCAGGACCGCCTTGTTCGCCATGCCGGAGAACGTGCCGCGCAGGTCCTTGGGCACCGCCGGATGGCGCTTGGTGTAGCCGCGGACGTGGGCCTCGTAGAGGATCGTCTGTTCCCATGGCACGCCGGGCCGGCGGTCGCGCAGCCAGGTGAAGGCTGGGTCGATGACCACGCATTTCGGCATGTGCGCGGCGCTGTCGCGCTTGTCGGGGATCGTGTCGTCGCCGGTCTCCTGCCGGTAGCCGAACACCTCCGGCCCCCAGGCGATCTGCCCGACATGGCCCTTGGCATAGGGGTCGAGCAGCAGCTTCTTGGGATTGAAGCGGTGGCCGGCCTTGGGGTCCCACGGGCCATGCACGCGGTAGCCGTACACGGTGCCGGGGCGGGCGTCCGGCAGGTAGCCGTGCCAAACCTCGTCCGTGTATTCCGGAAGCTCGATGCGTTCCAGCTCGGTGCGGCCTTCCTGGTCGAACAGGCACAGCTCGACCTTGGCGGCGTTGGCGGAGAACAGGGCGAAGTTGACGCCCACCCCGTCCCACGTGGCGCCAAGCGGGTGCGGCAGCCCCTCGGAGACCCTGGACTCCCGTGCGATTTCAAACAAGTGGCGATCCCTTCGAGGCCCAAGCGGCACGGCCACGCCTTACCCCTCGAAGGGTTGTAGCATCGCCACCACGCGCTGCAACGCCGCGTGCAGCTCCGCGGCCGGCGCCGCGCCATACCGCGCCTCGAACCCGGCCTGCGCCGCGCTCCAGGCCGGCCATGCCGCCTCGACGAGCGCCGCGCCGCGGGGGGTGATCGACAGCAGGCGGGACCGGCCGTCCGCCGGGTCGGCGGCGGCGCGGAGCAGGCCGTCCCGCTCCAGGGGGCGGATGTTGCGGCCCAGCGTCGTGCGGTCCATCGCCAGCTCCGCCGCCAGGGCCTGGATGCCGAGCGGCCCGTTCCGGCGGAGCCGGGCCAGGATGCCGAACTGCGAAACGCGCAGGCCGAGCGGCGCCAGGGCCGCGTCGTAGAACGCCGAAGCCCGGCGCGCCGCCTGCCGCAACGCCTGGCAATGGCAGGCGCCCATCGGAACGCCTGCGTTCATGGCCCGGCGTTCATGGCACGGAGGCTGGACAACACGCGCTCATGGCCTAGAGTTAGGTGCATATGCGCCTTCTGTCCACTGCATGGCGGGGACGGGAGAGGATGCGCTTCAGGGAGGGCGGGCGTCGACGAGCGGCTCTA
>CAXUIQ010000615.1:0-2437 GCA_964250815.1 uncultured Acetobacteraceae bacterium | reverse complement strand
ATCGGCATCGTGCTGCTGATGGGCATCGTGAAGAAGAACGCGATCATGCTGGTCGATTTCGCGCTGGAAGCGGAGCGGGACCTTGGCATGGCCCCGCACGCGGCGGTGCTGGAAGCCTGCCGGGAGCGGTTCCGCCCGATCATGATGACGACGCTTGCGGCCCTCTTGGGCGCGGTGCCGCTGGCGCTGGCGTCCGGCACCGGGTCGGAGTTCCGCCGCCCGCTCGGCATCGCCATCTGCGGCGGGCTGGTCGTGTCGCAGATCCTGACGCTCTACACGACGCCGGTGATCTACCTAGCGCTGGAGCGGCTGGCGACGGGGCGGCGGGGGCGGGCCGCGGTCAGCCCGCTGCCTGCGGAATAGGGGTTGCGGGCTTCGCGCGGTCGATGGCGTCTCCGGACAGGACGAGGGCCGTGTTGATCAGCGCCACGTGGCTGAACGCCTGGGGGAAGTTCCCGGTGAACCGGCGGGCCTTGGGGTCGTACTCCTCGCTCAACAAGCCCACGTCGTTGCACAAGCCCAGCAGGCGCTCGAACAGGGCGCGCGCGTCCTCGGTGCGGCCTTGCCGGTGCATGGCCGAGGCCAGCCAGAAGCTGCACGCGAGGAAGGCGCCCTCCCCGGCCGGCAACCCGTCCTTGCCGTCCTCCGTGCGGTAGCGCAGCACGAACCCGTCCACCAGCAGGTCGCGCTCCACCGCGGCGACGGTGCCGCGGATGCGCGGGTCGTCGTGAGGCAGGAAGCCCATGGCCGGGATCAGCAGCAGGCTGGCATCGAGCGCTTCCGACCCGAAGCTCTGGACGAAGCTGCCAAGCTTCTCGTTGTAGCCGTCGCGGCAAACCGTGGCGTGGATGGCGTCGCGGGTCTTGCGCCACTCCTCGATGGGCGCGTCCAGGCCGAACGCCTCCGCATCCCGGACGCCGCGGTCGAAGGCGACCCAGGCCATGACCTTGCTGAAGGTGAAGTGGCGCGGGCCGCCCCGGGTTTCCCACAGTCCTTCGTCCGGCTGCTGCCAGATGGCGTCGAGGTGGTCCAGCAGGGCGCGTTGCAGCGACCAGGTTTGGGTGTTGGTCAGCAGCTTGGCGCCGCGGGCCTGGTGCAAGGCGTCCATCACCTCGCCGTACACGTCGAGCTGCACCTGGGTCGCGGCGGCGTTGCCGATGCGCACCGGGGCGGCGCCCTGGTAGCCCGGCAGGAAATCGACCGTGCTTTCCTCCAGCCGCCGCTCCCCGGCGATGCCGTACATGATCTGCACCTGGTCGGGGCTGCCGGCGATGCTGCGGTGCAGCCATTCGGCCCAGGCCGAGGCCTCGTCGTAGTAGCCGGTGGACATGAACGCGAACAAGGTGATGGTGGCGTCGCGCAGCCAGCAGAACCGGTAGTCCCAGTTGCGCGGGCCGCCCAGGGCCTCTGGAAGCGAGGTGGTGGGGGCGGCGACGATGCCGCCGGTGGGCGCAAAGGTCAGGCACTTCAGCGTGAGCAGCGAGCGCTTCACCGCCGCCGCCCAGGGGCCGTCATGCGTCATGCGGCCGGACCACGCGGCCCAAACCTGCTCCGTGCGGTAGAGCGCGTCCTGGGCGTCGATGCTGAGCGGCATCGGCAGGTGCGACGCGCTGTGGGTCAGCACGAAGCTGATGGACGCGCCCTCCGCAACCGTGAAGTCGGCGACGGTCTGCATGTCCTCGCCGCGCAGCGCCGCGTCCGTGCGCAGCACCACCATCTCCGGCCCGGCGATTGCCACGACGCCGTTGCCGCCTTGCCGCTTGGTGACCCAGGGCACGGACGCGCCGTAGTCGAAGCGCAACGAGAGTTCCATCCGCATCGGCACCGTGCCGCGCCGGCCCTCCACGATGCGGACGATGCAGCTGTTGGCGCTTTCCGGCACCATGAAGTCGATGATGGCAACCTGGCCGTCCGGCGTGTCGAACAGGGTTTCCAGCACCAGGCTGCCGTCGCGGTAACGGCGCGTGGCGGGTCCATCCTGCTTTGCCGGCGCCAGCAGGAAGCGCCCGTGTTGCTCGTTGCCCAGCAGGGCGGCGAAGCAGGAGCCGCTGTCGAACCGCGGCCAGCAGAGCCAGTCGATGCTGCCGTTGCGCCCGACCAGCGCGGCCGTGCTGCAATCGCCGATCAGGGCATAGTCCTCGATGGGCAGCGCGTTGGCCGAGGTCTGGTCCATGACTACTGTGGCCTCCGTGCGGTGGGGTGCGTGGCGTCGAGCCAATCGCGCATGAGAAGCGTCGCGGCGTCCGGTTGTTCCATGGGCAGCAGGTGCCCGGCGCCCTCCACGACGTGCAGGGCGGCGCCGGGCACGAGGCCCGCGATCTCGGCGGCAAGGTCCGGCGGCGTGAGCTGGTCGCCGGCGCCGACGGCGCCCAGCGTGGGCCCGGCGCTGCGGGGCAAATCCGGGCGGCTGTCGGGCCGCGCGGCGCGGGCGGGCGGG
>CAXUIQ010000614.1:0-2446 GCA_964250815.1 uncultured Acetobacteraceae bacterium | reverse complement strand
GGTGGGCGCGATCCGGCCGGGCGGCGCCGCTGCCGTCGCGGCCGGCGCGCGGACGGGCAGCCGGGGCGTGTGCAAGGCCTACGAGCGGGACAAGCTGTCGCAGCTGCTGTTCAAGCTGCTGTCCGACGCCGGGGTGCACCGGGTCGGGCGCGGCCCGCGCGGCCCCGGCGCGCAGTGGGAGGCGGTGTACAGGGCGGCGCGCGGCATTCCGCTGGGCGAGGGCCTGCGGCTGTCGGACGTGCTGCACACCGACCCCGGGCAGCTCGACCTGCTGCGGGGCTGCATCCGGTCGCGGCAGCATTGGCCGCGGATGACCCGTCCGCACGGCGTGCTGGTGTTCGTGGCTGTCCGCATCGAGGGCGAGGCGCTCGTCGCCGCCTCGGGCGCGCGGCTCGTGGTGGAGGGGCCGGTCGCCGTGTTCGGACCCGGGCGGGGCGACCGGCGAACCGGCCCGTTCATCGTGGCCGTGCTGGTCGCCTCGCCGGACGGGCACGCGCCGCCGGTGCCGATGAAAGCCTTCGCCCAGCCGTGCTGGTCGGCCCACGACATCCTGCCGCTCGACAGCGGCCGGGAGCGGGACACCCTGGACATCCTGGTGCGCTTCCGGGCCTGGATGGCGGGGCAAGGCTACGCGGTCGGGATCACCAAGCCGCTCTTTGACCGGGCCAAGTACTACTTCGGGAACGAGGAGCCGGACCAGGTGGTGAAGCCGGACTTCGAGGGCACGATCCACGCCATGGACGGGCAGCGCTTCCTGCGGAGCTTCGTGATCGAGACCATGGGCTTCGACACAGACGACTACAGAGCGAAAAAGGTCCGCCTGAAGCAGATCCTGACGCGCAAGCCCGGCTTCTACCTGGAGCACGTCGCCTACGGCGGCGCCGAGCAGGCGGGCCGTGACTCCCGGTTCCGCAAGGACCTGTTCGTCTTCGGCCAGCTCGTGATGCAGGCGGACAAGCGCAAGACCGCCTAGCGCCAAAGGCGGCGACGCTTCCAGCAAAGGGACGCTGACCCGCCCGGCCCGGCCGCACGGGCTCGACACCCACCTGGCCGCCCTCAAGGCCCCCGAACATTCCTTCCTGGCCTCGGCGCCGGCCGCGCTCCGCACTCGCGCCCGCCTGCGCGACGACGGGAAAGAGGACGACGAGGGGAGACCGGGACGGGGCTACCGCCGCCGCAGGCCGCGCCGCAAGGGGCTGTCGCGCCGAGGCGCTCCCGGGCTGCGCCCGCCCTTGCCCCCCGGCCCGCGCCCGCGGGCGCCGGGAGGGGACCAGGACGGGATGCAGAAGGGGAGGACGGACGCAGCGCCGCCCGGCTCCCACGCCGTCCTGCCACTCCAGGCGGGAACATGGTGATGAGCGGACACGATGCGGAACTGGACGAGCTGCGGGCGGGCGTGAGCTGCGCCGCGCTGCTGGAGCAACTGCAGCCGGCCTGGCTGCTCGACAAGGAGGAAAGCACGCCGCGGTGCCTGAAGTATCGGCGCGGGGCGGGCGAGGTGCTGATCGTCAACCACGACGGGCGCGGCTGGTGGGACCCGCTGAGCGACGCCCGCGGCGACGTGTTCAGCCTGACCCAGCACCTGGACCCGCGGCTCAACTTCGGCCAGGTGCGCCGGCTGCTGCGCGGCATGGTGGGCCTGAGGCCGTCCCGTCCCGAGATGCGGCGTGGGCCTGCGACACCCGACAAGCCCGTTGTCCCGGTGGCCCAGAGCTGGGCGCGGCATCGGCGGCTCGGCCGTGGTTCGGCCACCTGGAACTACCTGACGGGCCAGCGCGCGCTGCCGGAAGCCGTGCTGAAGGCCGCGGACCGGTCGGACGCGGTGCGGGAAGGCCCGCACGGCAGCGCCTGGTTCGCGCACCGCGACCATGCGGGGGGGCTCACCGGGATCGACATGCGCGGCCCGGACTGGCGCGGCTTCTCGAAGGCTTCGGACAAGAGCCTGTTCCGCTTGCCGAGCGGTGCGGGTGTGCTGGCCCGCCTGGCCGTGTGCGAGGCGCCGATCGACGCGCTGAGCCTGGCGGCGCTGGAGGGGGTGCGGGCCGACACGCTGTATCTCGCCACCACGGGCGGCATGGGGCCGCTGACGCTCGCCTGCCTCGATGCGCTGCTGCGGGACCTCGCGAGCCAGCCCGAGGCCGTGCTGGTGGCGGCCACCGACGCGGACGAGGCCGGGGAGCGCCACGCCCGGCGTCTGGCGGAGCGGGCACAAGCGGCTGGCGTGCGCTGGGAGCGGCTGGTGCCGCCGGGCGGGCAGAACGACTGGAACGACGTCTGCAAGCAAGGGAAGCACGCATGCACGGTCGAGATCCGGTGAGGTGACAACGGCCTGACGGGCATCCGGGAAGCGGGAAAGCCGCGCCCGAACAGGCGAGAGGGGGGGGGACGGAGCAGACGGCAGGCGAGGCCCTGCCGCTGCGGGGCGGGGGGCGCCAGGGGCCGGGGG
>CAXUIQ010000613.1:0-2463 GCA_964250815.1 uncultured Acetobacteraceae bacterium | reverse complement strand
CCCCCGATCACCACCGCCGCGATGGACTGGAACAGGTAGGGGTCGCCCATGCCGAGCGCCGCCTGCCCGCCGAAGCCGACCAGCATGACGCCCGCCGCCGCCGAGAACAGCCCGCTCAGCGCATACAACGCCACGGTGACGGCGGACACGTTGATCCCCGCGAGAAAGCTGGCCCGCGCGCTGGTGCCGATGGCGTAGGTGCGCCGCCCGAACCCGGTCAGGCTGAGCACCGCCGACACCAGCGCCGCGACCACGACCCACAGCCAGAGCGCCGCGGGCACCCCGAGCAAGGAGGCATGAACCGCCGCCTGCACCACCGGCGGCGCGTAGGATGCGCAGGAATTGCAGGTCATCCCGCCGCTCAAGCCCAGCGTCAGGCCCTGCATGATGCCGTTCATCGCCAGCGTCATCACCACGGCGGGCACGCCGAAGAGTGCGATGCCCACGCCGCTCAGCACGCCGACGCCCAGGCCCATGCCCAGCGTGAGCGCCAAGGCGTAGGCCGCCCGCCCGTCCTGGCCCAAGGAGGACGTGACCAGCAGGATCGCCGCCGCGTTCAGTACCCAGGGCACCGACAGGTCGATGCCGCCCACCAGGATCACGAACATCTGCCCGGCCGCCACAAGTCCCACGAAGGAGGCGACCACGAGCACGGCGGAGACGCTGCCGGGGCTGGCGAAGCCGGGCCGGACCAGCGCCCCCAGCACGAACAGCAGCACGGCCGCCAGCGCCGCGTAGGCGACGCGCCGCCGGTCCTCCGTGAACACGGCGGAAAGGCCCCCGCCCGGGCCGGGCCTGCCCAGGCCAGACATCATCGCCTCCGCAGCAGCCGGTCGATCGAGCTGGCCAGGAGCACCGCCGCGACCAGGAACAGGCCCTCATAGAAGGATTGGTAGAGCGGGTCGATGTGGGCGAAGAACAGGATGTTCACGATCATGGTCGTCACGAACGCCCCCATGATCGCGCCCACCGCGCTGCCGCGCCCGCCGAACAGGCTCACGCCGCCCAGCACCACGGCGACGATGGAGGCGAGCGTGTAGCCGTTGCCCGTCGTGGCATCCCCCGCGGTCGCGTTGGCGGCGAGGAACAGCCCGGCGGCGGCGGAGCAGGTCCCGGCCAGCACGTAGGTCAGCACCTTGGTGCGCCGGGGGTCGATGCCGTTGGCCGCCGCCGCGCCCTCGTCGTTGCCGATGGCATACAGCCCCACGCCCAGCCGGGTCCGCCGCAGCAGCCGCCACAAGAAAGCGAGCAGCGCCACGTAGAGCAGGGACACCGGGCCGGACGGGTTGGCCAGCGCCGCCGAGTAGCTTTCCGGCACCTGCCCGCCCGGCTGCGGCAGCACCCGGATCGCCACCCCCTGGAAGATGGACAGGGTCGCCAGCGTCACCAGGATCGGCTGCAAGCGCCCGTAGGCCACCAGCGCGCCGTTGAGCAGCCCGCAACCGGCGCCGATCAGCAGCACCAAGAGGGAGCCGCCGACCATGCTGGCCGCCGTGTCGCCCAGGCCGATGGCGGCCACGGCGTTGGAAAGGTCGAGCACCCCGCCCACGGACAGGTCGATGCCGCGGGTCAGCACCACCAGCGTCTGCGCCACCGCCGCGAGCACGAGCGGCATGGTGTTGTTCACGGTGGAGGTCAGCTCGAACCCGCCGGGCAGCGTGCCCTGCGCGCCGTAGTAGATGCCGCAATAGGCCGCGAGGCTCAGCACGAGCATGGCGGCGGCCAGCAGGACGCCCAGGTTCTGCGCGAGGGCATGGGCCAGCCGCGGACGCCGGGCGCGCATGGGCAGGGCCGCCGGCGGAGCGTGAAGCAACGGGGCGTCAGGCGGCATCGCGCACCGCGGCGGACACCACATGCTCCGCCGTGATGCCCGGCGCCCGCAGCTCGGCCACCACCCGGCCTTCGCGCATCACCAGGACGCGGTGGCACAGGTGGGCCAATTCCTCGGCGTCGCTGGAATAGAACAGGATGGCGCGGCCTTCCGCCGCCAGGCGCATCATCAGCCCGTAGATCTCGTGCTTGGTCGCGACATCGACGCCCCGCGTCACGTCATACAGCAGCAGCACCCGCGGCTCCGTCAGCAGCCAGCGCCCGAGCAGCACCTTCTGCTGGTTGCCGCCGCTGAGCGCGCCGACCCGGGTGGCAAGGCTCGCGGTGCGTACCTTGAGGCGCGCGGCCTCCCCTCCCGCCAGGCGCTGCTCCAGCCCGCGCCGCAGCATCCCGGCGCGGCTGATCCGGCGCAGCACCGCAAGGGAAAGGTTGTCCCGCACGCTCATGGACAGCAGCAGCCCTTCGGTCTTGCGGTCCTCCGGCACCAGCGCGATGCCGGCCCGGCCCACGGCGTCGCGCGGGCTGCGCAGGCGGACCGGCTGCCCGGCCAGCAGGACCTGCCCGCCGGCTGCCCGCAGCGCGCCGAACAGGGTGAAGAACAGCTCGCGGTGCCCGTGCCCGGCGAGACCGCCC
>CAXUIQ010000612.1:0-2483 GCA_964250815.1 uncultured Acetobacteraceae bacterium | reverse complement strand
GTCCGGGCGGCGGGCATTAGATGGAGGAAGCGATGGCACGGGACCGCCAGGACATCGACGCCGTGCTGCGCCGCGCCACGGACGCGGGGGAAGTCCCGGGCGTCGTGGCGCTGGCTGCATCCGGGGACGGGGCGTTCTACGAGGGCGCGTTCGGCCTGCGGGACCTTGCGCAGGGCACGGCGATGACCCTCGACACCGTGTTCCGCATCTTCTCGATGACCAAGGCGGTGACGTCGGTGGCGGCGATGCAGCTTGTCGAGCAGGGCAAGCTCACGTTGGACGGCCCCGTGCCCGACATCGACCCGGCCCTGTCCGCGCCGCAGGTGCTGGAAGGGTTCGACCCGTCCGGCGCGCCGCGGCTGCGCCCGGCTCGGCACCCCATCACGCTCCGGCGCCTGCTGACCCATACCGCCGGGTTCAGCTACGAGCGGTGGAACGCCGGCACCGTCCGCTACGTGGCGGCGACCGGGATGCCCTCGGCCAGCACCGGCAAGCGCGCGGCGCTGCGCCTGCCGCTGGCGTTCGACCCGGGGGAGCGCTGGGAGTACGGCATCAACCTGGAATGGGCCGGGCTGCTGGTCGAGGCGGCCAGCGGCCAGACGCTCGACGCCTACGTCCGTCAGCACATCTTCGGCCCGCTCGGCATGGCGGACACCGGGTATCAAGCTACGCCCGGCCAGCGGGCGCGGCAGGCCAGCCTGCACCAGCGGCAAGCCGACGGCTCGCTGCAGCCGCAGCCGCTTGAAACTCCATCCACGCCGGAGTTCTGGCCCGGTGGCAGCGGCCTGTATTCGACGGCGTCGGATTATATGACGTTCCTGCGCGCGCTGCTGCACGGCGGCGCCCTCGGCGGCGCCCGCATCCTGCGGCCGGAGACGGTCGCGCTGATGGGCCGGAACCACATCGGCGCCATCGAGGCCGGCATCCTGAAGACCACCGCGCCGGCCAGCTCAACGGATGTGGACTTCTTCCCGGGCGCCAGCCTGAAATGGGGCCTGGCCACGATGATCAACATGCAGCCCGGTCCCAACGGGCGCAGCGCCGGCACGCTGACCTGGGCCGGCCTGGCCAACACCCACTACTGGATCGACCCGGCCCGGCATGTCGTGGGCGTGCTGATGACCCAGGTTCTGCCGTTCGGCGACCCGCCGGCCATGCGGCTCTACGGACGGTTCGAGCGTGCGGTCTATGATGCGCTGGATGACGCCTGACCTGCCGGCTACAGCGCGCCGACGTTGCCCTGGTAGTCGCAGTAAACGTTCACGGCCGTTCCGTTGCGCATCGCCTTGCCGCGCCAGATGCCGTCGCGGTCCTTCTGCAAGCCCGTCACCTGGGTGAAGCCGCCGGTCTCGATCCGCCGGCGCGCTTCGCGCATGGTGAAGCTGTTGGAGCCGGCTACCGGGGCGGCGGAGGTCTTGCGGTCGGCATCGGAGGTGGTGACGGCGGGCTGCGCCGGGCTGCTGTTGTTGCGCTCGCTCAGCGGGCCTTCCGTGCCGAACTTGCCGCCGAACGTGGCCATGGAGCCGCGCGGCGCCGGAACCGCCTCGCCCGGCACGACCCCGTTCAGCGCACCGCTGCGCCCCACGGTTTGGGGCGTGCCCGGCGCGATGTAGTACGTGCCGGGATGGGCCGGCCCCGGATTGGCCGGCGGGGTCTGCGCCCATGCCGTGCCGCACAGCAGCGCGGCGGCCATGCCCAAGCGAACAGCCTTCATCGAACGATCCTCCTGGTGAAACCGTGGATGCCGAACGTCGCGCCGCGCTGCCCGGTTGCAGTCACGGACGCGCCAGACGATGCTGGGCGCGCAACGGGCGGGGGCGTCATGGCCCCGGCTCCGGCGTTGAACGAGGAGGCGACCGGATGGACGCTGCGGCACCAGGCAATGCGGACCAGATCGAATACTGGAACGGCGACGCGGGGCAGCAATGGGTGCGCAGCCAGGACCGCAGGGACCAGGCGTTCCAGCCCTTGACCGCGGCCCTGATCGAACGCGCCGCGCCGCGCCCGGGCGAGCGGGCGGTGGACATCGGCTGCGGCTGCGGCGACCTCAGCCTGATGCTGGCGGGCCGTCTTGGGCCGGAGGGACGGGTGCTCGCGGTGGACGTGTCGCGGCCGATGCTGGACCGGGGCCGGGCGCGGCAGCAGGCGTTGGCCGGGGAAGGGCGCGCGCCGATCGAGTGGCAGGAGGCGGACGCGGCGGCCTTCCCGTTTCCGGAGGGCGCGTTCGACCTCCTTGTCTCCCGCTTCGGCACCATGTTCTTCGCCGATCCCGTCGCGGCGTTCCGCAACATGCGCCGCGCGCTGCGGCCGGGCGGGCGGCTCCTGATGCTGTGCTGGCAGCCGATGCAAGACAACGCCTGGGTGGCGGTGCCCCGCGCGGCGCTGCTTCAGGTTGTGCCCGCCCCCGAAGCCATGCCGCCCCATGCGCCGGGTCCGTTCGCCTTTGCCGACGCGGCCCGGGTGGGCGCGATCCTCGCCCAGGC
>CAXUIQ010000611.1:0-2500 GCA_964250815.1 uncultured Acetobacteraceae bacterium | reverse complement strand
CGCCCGCCGCCGCGGGCGGCACGGCGCCGGACCCGGCGGCCGAGCGGGAGGCGGTCAGCGCCGCGTCCGGCGAGATCCTCGGCATCATGCGCGGCGCGGCGCGGCGCCACGGCGTCTGGCTGCTGCCCGGCACGCTGCCGTGGCGCCTGGTAGATCGCGTCGTGAACCGCGCGCCGCTCATAGCACCCGACGGCCGCCTCGCGTTCCAGGACAAGCAGGTGATGACCCGGTTCGAGGCGGAGCACTGGGGCATCGCCGCCGGCGACCCGCAGCGCGTGTTCGAGACCGATTGGGGCCGCATCGGCATCGCCATCTGCTACGACGCGGAGTTCCCGGGCGTCGTCCGCGCCCAGGTCGAGGCCGGCGCCTGGCTGGTCCTGGTACCCACCTGCACCGACACCATGCACGGCTTCAACCGCGTGCGCCTGTCGGCCCGGGCGCGAGCCATCGAGAACCAGTGCTTCGTCGCCGTGTCCCCCACCGTGGGCGACGCGCCATGGTCCGCCACCCTCGACTGCAACCGCGGCCGGGCCGGCGTCTATGGCCCGGTGGACCGCGGCTTCCCCGAAAACGGCGTGGTCGCCGGGGGCGCAAACGAGACAGGCTGGCTTTGGGCCGACCTCGACCCGGCGCGGCTCGATGCGGTGCGGGAGCATGGCGCCGTGCGCAACCACCGCGACTGGCCGCCGGACTGGTCCCGGTCCGAGCCGGCGGCGGTGGCCGGAATGCAGCCATTCGAGGAAGTGCGATGACTGAAGCCGAAACGCTGGTGCGGGCCTACTACGCGGCGTTCAACGCCGGGGACTTCCCGGCCATGCTGGCGCTGCTGACCGACGATGTCGAGCACGGCGTCAACCAGGTCGGGCGCGAGGTCGGGCGCGACGCCTTCGCCCGCTTCATGGCCGGCATGGACGAGAGCTACGCGGAACGCCTGGCCGACCTCGTGGTGTTGACGGAACCCTCCGGCACCCGCGCCGCCGCCGAGTTCGTGGTGCACGGCACCTACAAGCGCACCGCGCCCGGATTGCCGGAGGCTCGTGGCCAGACCTACGCGCTGCCGGCTGGCGCGTTCTTCACGCTGCGCGGCGGCCGGATCGCGCGGGTGGACAATTTCTACAACCTTGCGGACTGGCTAAGCCAGGTGCAGCGGACGGGACCGGCCTAACCCAATGGCGCAACCTCATCGTCCCCCGGCTGACGCGGCGCGACGGGGGTGAATGCGCAGCGGTCCGGCTTGAGGTCGATCAGCGGCGTGCCGTCCAGGCAATCGAGGCCACGGACCATGAGGCTCGACCCCTCGACCCCCAGCAGGCGCACCAGGCTGGTGCCGATCGGGTTGGGCCGCACGGGGGAGCGGAGCGAAAAGGTGCCGCGGGCGGAGCCGTCGTTGGCCGGGCTTTGCCGCAGCAGGTCGCGCCGGGACTGGTGCAGCCAATACAGCACCTCCAAGTGCTCATACTGTCCCACGCCATCCAAACCAGCCGGCGCCCAGGGCGCGAACACCTCGATCCGGCAGGTCGGGCCATCGAGCCGGCCCTGGCGCGGGCAAAGCAGGCGGTCGGTCCAGGGCGTATGGATGCGCCCGATGAAGAACACCCCGGCATCCGGGGCCGCCGGCAGCGCCGCGGCGGTCTCGCCCGCCCTGATCTCGTTCAGCCGCACCATGCCCAGCCTTGCACCAATAATCGGGTCAGCCGGCGTCGCTGGCGCCCTGGCCGACCGCCTCCGCCGGCGCGGTCGCCCTGGCGACAGGGCTTTCGGCATCCGGCCAACTCCGCAACGCCTTCGCCACTAGCGGATCGAGGCCGGGGCCACCCGCCCTGGCGTATGCCAGGAACCCCGAGCGCATCTTGGGCGTCCAGAACGCCAAGAGATGGTCGCGGATGCCGGCGCAAGCCTGCTCCGCGGGGTAGGCGCGGAAAAAGGCTGCGACCTCGTTCGCCATCCGCGCCAGCTTCTCCGGCATCATCACCCGCTACTCCGCGGCATCGAGCGGCGCGGCGATCCGGGTGAGCGACACGTCCTCGTCGAAGAAGCGCGCTTGCCACTCCGAAGGCCGGTTGGTCCGCCGCACCTGCACCGCCGTCACCTTGTACTCCGGGCAGTTGGTCGCCCAGTCGGAGAAGTCGGTCGTGATGACGTTGGCGCCGGTCTTGGCGTGGTGGAAGGTAGTATAGACGACGCCGGGCTGCATCCGGTCGCTCACGCGGGCGCGCAGCGCGATGTCGCCGGAGCGGCTTTCCAGCGCCACCAGATCCCCGTCCTGCACGCCGCGGCTCTCAGCATCGAAGGGATGGATCTCCAGCACGTCCTCCTCGTGCCAACGGCTGTTCTCGGTGCGCCGGGTCTGCGCACCGACGTTATACTGGCTCAGGATGCGCCCGGTGGTCAGGATCAGCGGGAACAACGCGCCGGTGCGCTCTTCCGTGGGCACGAACTCGGTCAGCATGAACCGGCCCTTGCCGCGCACGAAGCGGTCCACGTGCATCATCGGCGTGCC
>CAXUIQ010000610.1:0-2519 GCA_964250815.1 uncultured Acetobacteraceae bacterium | reverse complement strand
GCCGCCGCCTGTGCGTCGTCACGGCGCGGGCGACGCTTCCGCCAGCCGCCCGCGGGTGAACCGGCGCCGGGTCAGGCGACCTCGCGGACCTGGGCGCGGTCGAGGCGGAGCCGCACGGCGTCGCCGGGGCGCCGCGCCTCCATGCTGGAGCGGTTCAGCACATCGACCTTCAGCTCCGTCCCGTGGGCCGTCACCAGGTAGCGCAGCACCGGCCCGTGGATGCGGACATCGCTCACGGTCGCGGCGGCGGTCAGCCCGTCTTGGCCGGCGGCTGCATCCAGCAGGTCGATGGCCTCCGGGTGGATCGCCCAGGCGCGGTCCGTGCGCTCCCCGAACACGCGCAGCACCGCGCCGGGTTCGAGCAGGTTGAAGTCGCCGATGAAGCCCGCGATGAAGCGCGTGGCGGGACGGTCGTACACCTCGCGCGCCGGGCCGGCCTGCACGATGCGCCCGGCGTTCATCACCGCGACCTGGTCGCCCAGTACCAGCGCCTCCTCCTGGTCGTGCGTCACCAGGATGGCGGTGAAGCCGGTTTCCCGCTGCAAGCGCTTCAGCTCGTCGCGCAGGCGCTTGCGGATTTGCGCGTCAAGCGCGGACAGCGGCTCGTCCAGCAGCAGCAGGCGGGGTTCCAGCACAAGGGCGCGGGCGAGGGCGACGCGCTGCTTCTGCCCGCCCGACAGCTCGGCCGGGCGGGCGCCGGCGCGGGGCGCCAGTTCCATCAACGCCAGCGCCGCATCGACCTTGGCAGCGATCTCCGCGCGGGTCAGGCGCTTCTGCTGCAAGCCGAAGGCGAGGTTCTGCCGCACGGTCATGTTGGGGAACAGGGCGTAGTGCTGGAACACCATGGCGACGCCGCGCGCTTCCGGCGGCGCCGCGGTCACGTCGCGCCCGGCGATCACCAGACGCCCGCAGTCCGGCCGCACCAGCCCGGCAACCGCGCGGAGCAGCGTCGTCTTGCCGCAGCCGGACGGCCCCAGAAGGATGCACATCTCGCCCTCCGCCACGTCCAGCTCGATGCCGGCGAAAACCTGCGTCGCGCCGAAGGCCTTTCCGAAGCCGCGGATTTCCACGAAACTCAAGCAGGACGCCGGCGCAGCATCGACAAGGCCACAAGCGTCGAAAACCACATGACGGCGAAGTAGATCACCACGATCACCGCTGTCACCTGGCCGATCTTCTGCCGCTGGCCGAACAGATAGACCGCCAGCGTCTGGAAGTTGCCGCCGACCAGCATGTTGGCGAACACGAACTCGGCGAAACCGAGCGCGAACACCATGGACAGGCCGACCGAAAGGCCGGGCGCGACGCAGGGCAGGATGACCCGGCGCGCGATCACCCAGTCGCCCGCGCCCACCAGGTGCCCGGCATCCAGCAACTCCTCCACCCGCAGCGCGCGCAGGTTGTTCTTCGTCGGCAGGTAGAGCAGCGGGAAGGCCAACGGCAGGTAGCCCAGCAGCAGAATCCACGGCGTGCCGGTCAGCGCGAGCGGCTCGCCGGCATAGAGGCCGAGCAGGCCCACCACCAGCACCACCTGGGGCAGCGCGTAGGGCAGCACCATCAGGCGCTCCATCCATCGGTCAAGCCAGGGGAGGTAGCAGTGCGCGACGAGGATCGCGGGCACCGTCACCAGCACTTGCAGCACGACCGAGCCGCCCGCGATGAGCAGCGACCGGGCCAGCGCCGCCTGGAACGCCGGCTCGCCCAGCACCCGGGCGAACCATCGGAGGGTCAGGCCGCTGGGCACCAGCCCCGAATACCAGTCGGTCGAGAGCGCGCTGGCCACGACGGCCAGCACCGGGAGCAGCAGGAGCAGCGAGACGGC
The DNA here is from genome assembly GCA_964250815.1 of uncultured Acetobacteraceae bacterium. GTDB lineage: Bacteria > Pseudomonadota > Alphaproteobacteria > Acetobacterales > Acetobacteraceae > CAHJXG01. The sequence continues at coordinate 697 of CAXUIQ010000610.1, read as the reverse complement.
GCCGATCAGCAGGCGGTCGCCCAGGACGTTGCGGCTTTCAGGCACGGCGGCGGAGCAGGAACTGGTCCACCAGGATCGGCAGCAGCAGGGCCAGCACCAGCAGCACGGCCAACGCGTTGGCGAGGTTCGGGTCGGTGAACACGTCGCCGGCCACAAGCTCGCCGATGCGGATGGTGACGAGGTTGGCGCCGCCGCCGATCAGAGCGTAGGCGGTGGCGTAGGTGCCCATGGCGTTGGCGAACAGCAGGATGAAGCTGCCGACCAGGCTGGGCGCCAGCACCGGCAGGCCGATGCGCCGCCAGAAGGTGAAGCGGGACGCGCCCATTAACCGAGCCTGCTCGCGGAGGTCCGGGGTCAGCGCGCCGAGGCTCGGGAACAGCACCAGGACGGCGAACGGCACCTGGAAATAGGCATAGACCAGCATCAGGCCTTGCAGCGAGTAGATGTTGAAGTCCTGCACCAGGCCGGAGCGCACCAGCAGCAGCGTCACCACGCCGTTCACCCCGGCCAGGATGGTGAAGGCCAGCGCCAGCGGCACGCCCACGAAGTTGCTGGCGACGTTGAACAGGGTCAGGAAGCGGGGGGGGGCGGCCGCGGGGCGGGCCGGGGGGGGCGCCGCGGGCCGGCCGCCCCCCCACCCGCGGGCCGCCGACCATCACCCCGGCCGCCCCGTTGAGCGACGCCCGGCGCACCGTGC
>CAXUIQ010000609.1:0-2529 GCA_964250815.1 uncultured Acetobacteraceae bacterium | reverse complement strand
GCGTCGGGCGCAGCCAGGGCAAGTACGACGGCGGCTTCGGCGAGATCAGCGACGCGGCGGCTGCGCTCGACTGGATGCAGATGGTCAACCCGAACTCGGGCGGGCTGTGGATCAGCGGCTATTCCTTCGGCGCCTTCGTCGGCATGCAGCTCCTGATGCGGCGTCCGGAGATTTCGGGATGGGTGAGCGTGGCGACGCCGGCCAGCCACTACGATTTCGGCTTCCTCGCCCCTTGCCCCTGCGGCGGCCTGATGCTGCACGGCGACAGCGACGAACTGGTGCCGGAAGCTTCGGTGCGGAAGCTGGTGGACAAGCTGAACACGCAGAAGAACGTTCAGGTCGATTACCGTGTCTATCCGGGGGCGGACCACGTGTTCGCCAGCCATGCCGAGCACGTCGGACAAGCCATCGAGGATCATGTCGGCCAGATCCTGGCCCGCAAGGCGATGGCGCTCGCGGCCGACTGAGCCGCCACGACAGGCCGAGGCCCCGAGCCGTGCAACGCCCTCCAAGGAGGGGGTTGCACGGCTTTCCTTTTACGGGCCGGCGGCGGATCAGGCCGGCTGGAAGTTCAGCGATACGCCGTTCATGCAATAGCGCAGGCCGGTCGGCGCCGGACCATCGGGGAAGACGTGGCCGAGGTGGCTGCCGCAGTTGCTGCAATGCACCTCGGTGCGGACCATGCCCCAGGCCCGGTCCTCCGTGGTGGCGACCGCGTCGGGCGCGACCGGCCGGAAGAAGCTGGGCCAGCCGGTGCCGCTCTCGAACTTCGCGTCCGTCCTGAACAGCGCCTGGCCGCAGCCAGCGCACTCGTAGGTGCCGTCGCGCTTCTCGGCGTTCAGCGGGCTGGTGCAGGCGCGCTCGGTGCCGTGGCCGCGCATCACCTCGTACTGCTCCGGGGTGAGCATGGCCCGCCACTCGGCATCGGTGAGGGTGAAGGCATACGCCTCGGCCGGCTTGGTCTTGGTGGCAAACAGGGACATCGCGATCTCCTTTGATCAATGCCCTCCATATGGGAGCCGCGCCGTGCTTGGGGAAGGCGCTCAGGGCAGGCCGCCGACGGTGTCCTCCAGGATGCCCCATGCCGCATCGCCGTACTTCCCGCGCCATTCGTTGTAGAAGCCGCTCTTCTTCAGCGCGTCGCGGAAGGGCGCCGGGTCGGTGTCGTTGAAGGCCAGGCCGTTGCCCGAGAGCTTGCCGCGCAGCTCGGCGTTGAGCTTGGCGACGTCCGCCCGCTCGTCCAGCGCCGCACGGTTGATCTCGCGCATGACGATCTCCTGCGCGTCCTTGGGCAGCCGTTCGAGGCTGCGGCGGTTGGCCAGGAACCAGTAGCCGTCCCACATGTGGTTGGTCATCGAGCAGAACTTCTGCACCTCATAGAACTTGGTGGTGTCGATCACCGCGAGCGGGTTCTCCTGCCCATCCACGATCTTGGTCTGCAGCGCCGAATAAACCTCGCTGATGTTGATGCTGGACGGCGCCGCGCCGAGGGCGGCGAACATGCTGGTCCAAAGCGGGCTGACCGGCACGCGCAGCTTGAGGCCGCGGAAGTCCTCCGGCGTGCGGACCGGCTTGGTGCTGGTCGTGGTCTGCCGGTAGCCGTTGTCCCAGATGCGTTCCATGGCGACCAGGCCGCGCTTGGCGATCTCCCCGCGCACATACTCGCCGAGCTTGCCGTCCATGGCCCGCCACACCTGGTCGTAGTCCTTGAACGCGAAGCCCACGCCGTTGATGCTCGCCGCCGGCACCAGCGTCGAAAGGATCAGGCCGGACAGCGTGAAGAACTCGACCGCCCCGGAACGGAGCTGGCTCAGCATGTCCGTGTCGGAGCCGAGCTGGTTGTTCGGGAAGACCTTGACCTCCACCCGACCGCCGGTGGCCTCCCCGATGCGCGCCACCGCCTCGTTCGCACGGAGGTTCATCGGGTGCGCGGCCGGCAGGTTGTTCGCGAACTTCAAGGTAAACTCGGCGGCGCCAGCGGGCCGGCTGCGGAGGGCGAACAGCGGCAGCACGGCAGCGCCGGCGGCCAGGCTGCGGCGGGTGATGGGCGGCATGGGCGCGTCCTCCGGTGGCGTTCTCGTTGCCTCGCCCGTATCGCAAATACGGTTCGGACGGAAGGGCCGCTTGCATCTCCGCCAAGCGCCACCGAAATCCCGGCGATCAACCGGAGGCTGCCATGACCGCATGTATCGTTGGCTGGGCGCATACCCCGTTCGGCAAGCTGGAGGAGCCGGACGTCGAGGCGCTGATCGCCCGCGCCGCCGGCAGCGCCATCGCGGATGCAGGGATCGAGCCGTCCGAGATCGACGGGGTGTTCGTCGGCCTGTTCAACAACGGCTTCTCCCGCCAGGACTTCCCAAGCTCGCTCCCCATGCAGGACATTGAGGCGCTGCGGTTCAAGCCCGCGACCCGGTACGAGAACGCCTGCGCGTCGGGCTCCGCGGCCATCCACGGCGCGCGGGACTTCCTGGCGTCCGGGCGCGGCCGGTTCGCGCTGGTCGTGGGCGCGGAGAAGATGACGGCGACGCC
>CAXUIQ010000608.1:0-2533 GCA_964250815.1 uncultured Acetobacteraceae bacterium | reverse complement strand
ACGACCTGGAAACCACGTGCCTGCGGCTCGGCGTGTCGGTGCTGAACGTGCTGGACCCGGTGCTCGACATGCTGCAGGAGCACATCGGCGTCCAGGCGCAGTCCCGGCCGGGGCGGCAATACGTGCTGGACGCCGACTACTTCCGCCGGATCGACGCGATGCACTACGTCTTGGCGCATGACGACGGCCAGGCGCAGGCGGGGATCGCGTCCGCCGACGTGGTGCTGGTCGGCGTGTCGCGCAGCAGCAAGACGCCGACCTCCTTCTACCTCGCCAATCGCGGGATCAAGGCGGCCAACGTGCCGCTGGTGCCGGGCACGCCGGACCCGCCGGGGCTGGAAGCGCCGGCCTGCCCGGTGATCGGCCTGACGCTCGACCCGCAGGCGCTGATCGAAATCCGGCGGCACCGCCTGAAGCTGATCGCCGCCGGCAACGACACCGGCCGGGTGCGGCAGGATTCCGGCGACTACATCGATATGGAGGCGGTGCGCGGCGAGCTGCTGTGGGCGCGCCGCCTGTGCACCCGCCGCGGCTGGCCGGTGATCGACGTGACCCGGCGCTCCATCGAGGAAACCGCCGCCACCGTCCTTCAGCTCATGGACGCCTGGCACGAGCGGCGGCGCAGGGCGGCCGCGGCCCCGCCGGCGCCTGCCCCGCCTGTGCCCCTTCCGCCCACGCCATGATGCGGGCCGCGATGATGCAGCAATCGGGGCCTCCCCTGGTCCTGGCCAGCCAATCGGCGGCGAGGGCGGCGTTGCTGACGGCCGCCGGGCTGCGGTTCGAGGCGCGCCCGGCCCGGGTGGACGAGGCGGCGGTGAAGCAGGCCTGCCGGGCAGAGGGCGCGGACGCCGCCGAGGCCGCGCTGACGCTGGCCGTGCTCAAGGCGCAGCGCGTCCGCGATCCCCACGCATTGGTGATTGGCGCCGACCAGATCCTGGTCTGCGGCGACGCCTGGTTCGACAAGCCGGACGGCACGGACGGCGCGCGGACGCAACTCCGGGCGCTGCGCGGCCGGTCGCACCGCCTGGCGACGGCCGTGGCCTGCCTGCGCGGCGGGCGGGAGGTGTGGCGCCACGTCGCCGAACCCCGCCTCCGCATGCGCGCGTTCAGCGATGCGTTCCTGGAGGAGTACCTGGCCGCCGAGGGCGACGCGGTCCTGTCCTCTGTCGGCGCCTACCGGTTGGAAGGCTTGGGCGTGCATTTGTTCGACGAGGTGCAGGGCGAACACGCCGCGGTCCTCGGCCTGCCGCTGCTGCCGCTGCTCGGCTTCCTGCGCCAGCACGGGGTCCTCATGGGTTGAGCCGACCGGGTTTACCGGGCTGAGTCCTGTGCGGTAGGGTTTGCCGGACAGTTCCAACGAGAATTGCCGATGAAGGTTGGGGGCGAGGAATGGCGGTGAGCAAGGTCTATCCGGACGCGGCGGCGGCGCTGGCCGGGGTTCTGCGGGACGGCATGGTGATCATGGCCGGCGGCTTCGGCCTGTGCGGCATCCCGCAAGCGCTGATCGAGGCGATCCGGGAGAGCGGCGTGCGGGACCTCACCTGCATCTCGAACAACGCGGGCGTGGACGACGCCGGGCTGGGCCTGCTGCTGCAGACCCGGCAGATTCGCAAGATGATCTCCTCCTACGTCGGCGAGAACCAGACCTTCGCCAAGCAATACCTGGCCGGCGAGCTGGAGATCGAGTTCAACCCGCAGGGCACGCTGGCCGAGCGCATCCGCGCGGGCGGCGCGGGCATCCCCGCCTTCTTTACCCGCACCGGCGTCGGCACCGCCATCGCGGAGGGCAAGGACGAGCGGGAGTTCGACGGCCACCGTTATATCATGGAACGCGGCTTGCACGCGGACCTCGCCATCGTGCACGCATGGCGCGGCGACACGGAGGGCAACCTGGTGTACCGGATGACGGCGCGGAACTTCAACCCGATCATGGCGACCGCGGCCAAGATGGTGGTGGCGCAGGTCGAGGAGCTGGTGGGGCCGGGCGCGCTCGATGCCGACCACATCGTGACGCCGGGCATCTTCGTGAAGCGCATCGTCCACGTGCCGGACGTCGCGAAGCGGATCGAGCAGCGCACGACGCGCAAGCGCGACACGGCCCCCGTTTCGGCTGCGGCCGGCACCGACCCCCTCCCGGCGTAAGGAGAAGCCCCATGCCCTGGACCCGAGACGAGATGGCGGCCCGCGCGGCGCAGGAACTGCAGGATGGCATGTACGTGAACCTGGGCATCGGCATCCCGACCCTGGTCGCGAACCACATCCCCCCCGGCATCAGCATCCAGCTCCACAGCGAGAACGGAATGCTGGGCATCGGCCCGTTCCCCTTCGAGGGGGAGGAGGACCCTGACCTGATCAACGCCGGCAAGCAGACCGTGACCATGCTGCCGACCACGAGCTTCTTCGACAGCGCCCAATCCTTCGCGCTGGTGCGCGGCGGCCACATCGCGATCTCCATCCTGGGCGCGTTGCAGGTGGCGGAGAACGGGGATCTCGCGAACTGGATGATCCCCGGCAAGATGGTGAAGGGCATGGG
>CAXUIQ010000607.1:0-2540 GCA_964250815.1 uncultured Acetobacteraceae bacterium | reverse complement strand
TCGCGGGACCGGGTGCCGCGTCCCACACGGGACAGGCTGCGGAAACCCCGGCCAAAGGCCTGGCTCCGGGCTTGGTGGCCGCGCTGCTGCGCCGTGGCGACGAAGGGCTTGCCCGCGGCGACGTGTCTGCGGCGCGTCAGTTCTACGGGCGCACCATCCCGGCCGGCAGCGCCCTGGGCGCCCGCGGCATGGCGCGCACCTATGATCCCGCGGTCCTCGGACGAGGAAACCCGCTGGCAGATCCCAAGGCCGCCGCGGCATGGTACGAAAGGGCCGCCCGGCTCGACGCCCGTCCAGACGGGCAGGCGGCAAGCGTCCGGCGCGAGGCCAGCGCCCAAGGCCCGCTCAAGGAAGGGCGCTGAACCGGGCGCGGCCTCACGCGGGCGGCAGGCCCCGCCCGGGCTTCTTGGCAGCCACCATGTCCCCGGCGCCGATGCACTCGAACAAGCCCGCCGCATCCGGCCCGAGGGTCGTGCGCAGCAGCGCCGCCACGTTGCCGGGCGTCGTGGTGGTGGCGATGGCAAGGCGCAGGCCGTCCGCCCGCGCCTCGTGCAGCAGGCGGGCGATGCCGGGGCGCAACGCGACGGCGCCGGCCTCGACCGCGGCCACGTAGCGCGCGGTCTTGTCGGCGTGCAGGCGCGCGACGGCGGCGGCGTCGATGGCCTCGCCCCGCCGGGCGGCATGGTGGCGGATGCGCTCCTTGCCGCCGGTCGCGTCCAGCAGGCCGCGGTAGCGCGCCACCTCCCAATGCCAGCCAAGCCTCAAGAAGATGATGCCGGTGGCGAGCGGCGGCATCCACGCCGGGCAGATGCACCAGTTGCTGCATCACCTCGGCGAAGACGTGGTGCTGCAGTCCGGCGGCGGCACCACCGGGCATCCCATGGGCATCCAGGCCGGCGCCGTCGCCAACCGGGTCGCCTTGGAGTGCATGGTCAAGGCGCGCAACGAGGGCCGCGACATCTGGAACGGAGGAGCCGGAAATCCTGACCGCCGCCGCGCGCTGGCGCCAGCCGCTGCGCGCCGCGCTCGACACCTGGAAGGACGTGAGCTTCAACTACGCCTCGACCGACTCGGTCGGTGTCCTGCCCACCCCCACCGCGTCGTGAACGGGAGAGCACCCATGAAGATCACCCAAGGGCAGTTCTCCTTCCTGCCGGACCTGACGGACGAGGAGATCAAGAAGCAGATCGAGTACGGGCTGGACCAGGGCTGGTCCATCGCGGTGGAGCACACCGACGACCCGCATCCGCGCAACACCTACTGGTCCATGTTGAGCACGCCGATGTTCGACCTGCGCGACCCGGCGGGCGTCATGCTGGAACTCAACGCCTGCCGCAAGGAGTTCCCGGACGACTACGTCAAGGTGCTGGCCTTCGACGGCCGGGCAGGCGGCGATGCGGGATACATCGCGCTCCGCATGACGCAGCCGCGGTTCTCCAACGCGCGGTCCATCCGCAACGGCATCGACCGGGCGCGGCTGCGCCAGGCGAACCGGCTGTTCGCCGGACGCGGCGAGCCGCTGGACCGGGCGGCGCTGGAGACCATCACCGCGGAGGACATCCGGGTCAGCCGCGTGTTCAACCAGCACTAGAACAAGCTAGAAAGCTGCATCGGGACCAGGCTTCAGGGGAAACAAGCGATGCCGTACCGCCGGACGACGCTGTCGAAGTTCATCATCGAGGACCAGCGCCGGGCCGGGTCGCCGGAGCCGGCGCTGACATCGCTGCTGAACGACATCCAGACGGCGTGCAAGCTGATCGCCGTGGCCGCCTCGCGCGGCAGCATCGCGCCCGCCGGCGGTCCCCGCGAGCCTGCCGAGGCCACGGCGGTGAACGTGCAGGGCGAGCAGCAGAAGCCGCTCGACGTGATCGCCAACGACATCATGATCGGCACCTGCGAGTGGGGCGGGCAGCTCGCCGGCATGGTGTCGGAGGAGATGGAGCAGCCGTACGACATCCCGGCCATCTATCCGCGGGGCCGCTACCTGCTGGTGTTCGACCCGCTCGACGGCTCCTCCAACATCGACGTGAACATGCCGGTCGGCACCATCTTCTCGGTGCTGCGCTGCCCCGACGGCGTGGCCGCGCCGACGCTGGAGCACTTCCTGCAGCCCGGCACGGCGCAGGTCGCGGCGGGCTACGCGATCTACGGGCCGACGGCGATGCTGGTGCTGACGCTCGGCGCCGGGGTGGACGGCTTCACGCTGGACCCGGAGATCGGCGCGTTCACCCTGACCCATCCCGACATGAGGGTCCCCGCGGACAACCACGAGTTCGCGGTGAACGTGTCGAACGAGCGGTTCTGGGAGCCGCCGGTGCGCCGCTACGTCGATGAATGCCTGGAGGGCGCCGCCGGCGTGCGGGGCGTCGATTTCAACATGCGCTGGATCGCCTCCACGGTCGCGGAGGTGCATCGCATCCTGATCCGCGGCGGGCTGTTCATGTATCCGCGCGACACCAAGGACCTGGGCAAGCCGGGGCGCCTCCGCCTGATGTACGAGGCCAACCCGATGGCGATGATCGTGGAGCAGGCCGGCGGCG
>CAXUIQ010000606.1:0-2557 GCA_964250815.1 uncultured Acetobacteraceae bacterium | reverse complement strand
CACAGCGCCGGCACGCCCTTCCGCCGCGCCGTGGAGGAGGGCCTCGTGGACCCGCGGCGCTCGCTGCAGCTCGGGTTGCGGGGATCGCTCTTCTCCCCCGACGACGTGGAGCAATCGCGCCGCCTCGGCTACGAAGTCCTATCTACGGACGAGATGTTGGCTGAGGCCCCGGCCGCGCTCGCGAATCGCATCGCCCGACGCATCGACGGCGCTCCTGTTTACCTGAGCTTCGACCTTGATGTGGTCGATCCCGCCAGCGCGCCCGGCGTGCAAACGCCCGAGGCCGGCGGCCCGTCGGCACGCGAGATGCTGGGCATCCTGCGCGTTTTGCACAGCATCAACCTTGCCGGGGCCGACGTGGTCGAGTGCAACCCGCTGTTCGACGGGCCCGGCGCGGTGACTGCGCTGCTCGGCGCCACGGTGGCTGCGGAGATCCTCGCGCTGAAAGCGGTCAGTCGCTAACCCCACTTGTTGCATCGGCTACGCCGAACCAGCCACGCCCGGATGCGCCGGCTTGCGCATCCGCCGGCGGTGCAGCCGTCGGCGAGTTTTGGGACAAAGTGGCTAACCCGTGTTCCAATACTGCCACTAGCTCTTTGATCACGCCGGCCAGCTTCTCCGGCGCGAACGGCTCGCGCAGCACCCGGTCCCGCTCGGCCAGCAGCCGCCGGACGGCGAGCTTGGCCCGGGGCACGTTCTGGCCGCCGGCACGCTCGACGAGGATCAGGGCGCGGGCCACTTCCTGGTCGGCGGCAACCGTGCCAGGGTCGCTGGACGTGGCGGGCGGCACGTCCCGCTCACGCGCCGCCTGGCGCGGCATATCGGCGAAGGCGTGGTCCTCGGGCACGGGCGCCACGCCGCTCCGGCGACCCGGCTCCGCTCCACTTGACATCTCAGTGTCGGCCATGCGGGGCATCGCCGCAGCCGCACCGGTCCTGTCGCTCTCGCTCGCCTATGGGGCGTGCAAAGTCCGCCCACAACACCAATGTCCTCTTCCTGCTCCGCAGCCAAGTGTCCGCCGTCCAGTGTCGAGCCGTCCGGACCAAAGCCTTTCAGGTTTGAGCCGAGATCACCAGCAACATCGCTACAAGCACGCCGCCGTGATAGCGCGCGATCACGGCCTCGGTCCAACAGGTTGAAAGCGGCCCGAGATCCTGCCGAGCCTTCGAGGCAACCTACCGTGCTGGTGCTCCCCTCGCCGCCGCGATCTTCTCCGCCACGCGCCAAGCGTTGGCCATGATGGTCAGCGTGGGATTGGCGCCGGTGGCGGTCGGGAACGGCCCGCCATCCACCGCATACAGGTTCTCGACCTCATGCGCCCGACACCACTTGTTGAGCACGGAGATGTCCGGGTCGTCGCCCATGCGCACCGTGCCGTGCTGGTGCGAGCAGTTGCCGGTGATCCGGTCAATGTAGACCTTCTGGATGTTCCGGGCGCCGCCGGCCTCCAGGATCTCGGCGTTGCGGTCGATCAGGAAGCGCCCCTGGTCGAGATCATTCTGGTGCGGCTTCAGGGTGACGCGAGCCACCGGCAGGCCCCAAGCGTCCACCACGCTCTCGTCGAGGTCGATGCGATTGGAGTGCTGCGGCATGTCGTGCACCACCATGGCGACCGCCATCGAGTGGTTGTAGTAGTCGCGGTCCACCCGCTTCGCCTCGGCGCCCCAAGCCGGCGTGCCGGGCAGGCGCCAGTTGATCGGCAAGGGAATGCCGACGCCCGCCACCGCGATATGGCCGCCGCTCACGAAGCCACGGCTCGGGTCGTGCTCATAGAATTGGAAGGTGGAAGCGCTGACATACCCGCCGCCGGCCCAGGCATAGACCGGATCGTCATACACGCCGACCGCCGCCGAGTACTCGTGGAACGTCACGTTGCGTCCGACCAGGTCGCTGCCGTTGGCCAGCCCATCGGGAAACCGGCCAGACCGGGACAGCAGCATGAGCCGCGCCGTTTCCACCGCACCGCAGGCCAGGATGAACAGGTCGGCCTGCTGCTCGAAGCTGTCGCCGTCCTCGTCCTGATAGACCGCCGCCCGGATCCGGCCGTTGCCGTCGAGCGCCAGTTCGCGCACGTAGGCGTTCGGCCGCAGGTCGTAGCGCCCGGTCGCGACCGCGTCCGGCACGAAGACGTTGAGGGCGGAGGAACGGGTCCCCGTGGGGTCGCCGTGCTGCTGGGCGAAGGCGCTCACCACGGTCGCCTTGCGCCCGTTGAAGGGCCGCGACAACGCGGCCTGCGGCGTCGGGAAGGAGTTCCAGCCGAGCGCCGCGCAACCTTGGTGGAACTTCTGGGCGTAGCGCGACATCGGCATGGGCGGGCAGGGATAGCCGCCGGACCGGCGCGACTCGAACCGGTTGGCCCCAGCCTGGCCCGATACCCCGAAGGCCCATTCGACCTTGGCGTAATAGGGTTCGAGGTCATCATAGCTGATAGGCCAGTCCGCCAGCGACGCGCCGGGCAGGTCGCCGGCGATCGTGCGCAGGCGGAAGTCGCTTTCGGTGAACCGCGGCAGCCAGCCCTGCCAGTGCACCGTGCCGCCGCCGACCATCTGCGGCACCG
>CAXUIQ010000605.1:0-2560 GCA_964250815.1 uncultured Acetobacteraceae bacterium | reverse complement strand
GTCCACGGGGGCGTGGTCCAGCAGCCACGCCACCGGGCGGGCGCCGCTCCAGGCCAGGCAGTCCTCGACCTCCCGCATCTGCTCCGCGACGTGGATGTGCACCGGGCCGCCGGGCAGCATGGCGGCCACGGCCGCAAGCTCCTCCGGCGTCACGGCGCGCAGGCTGTGCGGGGCGACGCCAAAGGTTGCGCCCGGCAGCCTGGACGCCACGCCGCGGCTCGCGTCCAGCAGGCGGGCGAAGCCGTCGAGGCTGCTCACGAAGCGGCGCGGGCCCGGCGCCGGCGGCAGGCCGCCGAAGCCGCCACGCGCGTAGAACACCGGCAGCAGCGTCAGCCCGATCCCGCTCGCCGCCGCCGCGGCAGCTACGCGCCCCGCCATCTCGGACGGCTCGGCGTAGGACCGTCCGTCGGGGGCGTGGTGCAGGTAATGGAACTCGCCGACCCGGGTGAAGCCGCCTTCCAGCATTTCGACATAGGCCTGGGCGGTCACGGCCTCCACGTCGTCCGGGGTCATGGCGGAAAGGAAGCGGTACATCACCTCGCGCCAGGTCCAGAAGCTGTCATCAGCGGGGCCGCGCACCTCGGACAGCCCGGCCATGCCGCGCTGGAAGGCGTGGCTGTGCAGGTTGGGCAGGCCGGGGATGCCGACGGCGAAGCGCTCGTCCTCCGGCCCGGCGGCGGCGCCCGGCTGCACGGCGGCGATCAGGCCGTCCTCGACCGCAAGGCGCACGTTGGACGCCCAGCCTTCCGGAAGCAGCGCCTCGGCCAGGAACACGGACGCCATGGCGCAGCCCCTTCGACGAAGCCCTGGATTCTACCGGGCGCCGGCTGATAGGGATAGGGGCGGCCCTGGGGAGCATGGCCCGTTGTCAAATGAGTCGTTCGACAAGATCTGGCGCAACGCGAGGCTTGCGACGTTGGCGCCGGGTGCGGCCGGGCTGGGCGCCGTGGAACGCGGCGCGGTCGCGAGCCTGGCCGGGCGGATCGCCTACGCCGGGCCGGAGCGAGACCTTCCCTCCCCCGGCACGGCCGAGACCGTCGATTGCGGCGGGCGCTGGATCACGCCGGGGCTGGTCGATTGCCACACCCACCTCGTCTATGCCGGCCACCGTGCGGCGGAGTTCGAGCAGCGGCTCGCCGGCGCCAGCTACGCGGACATCGCCCGCGCCGGCGGCGGCATCGCAAGCTCCGTCCGGGCCACGCGCGAGGCCAGCCTAGAGGATCTGGTCGCCGAGCCCCTGCCGCGCCGCGCCCCCCTGCCCGCGGCGGGCGCGACCACGGTGGAGGTGAAATCCGGCTACGGCCTGGACCTGCCGCACGAGGCCAAGCAGTTGCGCGCCGCCCGCCGGCTTGGCACGCGCCGCCCGGTCGGCATCGCCACGACCTTCCTCGGCGCGCACGCCTTGCCGCGCGGCTGCGGCGACAAGGACGCCTTCATCGCCCGGGTTTGCGAGGAGATGCTGCCCGCCATCGCGGCGGAGGGCTTGGCCGATGCCGTGGATGCGTTCTGCGAGGGCATCGCTTTCTCGCCGGGCCAGGTGGCCCGCGTGTTCGCGGCGGCCCGGCGCCACGGCCTGCCGGTCAAACTGCACGCGGACCAGCTTTCAAACGGCGGCGGCGCGCGGCTCGCGGCGGAGCACGGCGCGCTCTCGGCCGACCACCTGGAATACGCGGACGAGGACGGGGTTGCCGCCATGGCGCGGGCCGGCACCGTGGCCGTGCTGCTGCCGGGCGCGTACTACTTCCTGCGCGAAACGCAGGCGCCGCCGGTGGCGCTGTTCCGCCGCCACGGCGTGCCGATGGCACTGGCCACCGACAGCAACCCCGGCTCCTCGCCGCTCGCCTCCCTGCTGCTCGCGGCCAACATGGGCGCCACGCTGTTCCGCATGACGGTGGAGGAGTGCATCGCCGGCGTCACGCGGGAAGCGGCGCGGGCGCTCGGCCTGGGGGGCGAGGCCGGCACGCTGGAAGCCGGCAAGCGGTGCGACCTGGCGGTTTGGTCGGTGGATACGTTGGCGGAATTGGTTTACCGTATCGGCCTCAACCCGCTGCACCTCCGCGTCTGGAACGGCCGATGATCACGCTGACCCCCGGCGAAACGCCGCTTGCCGCCTGGCGCGCGATCTACCGCGGCGCGGACGTGGCGCTGGACGGCGCGGCGCAGCCCGGGATCGCCGAAAGCGCCGCCACGGTGCGCGCGATGCTGTCCCGCGGCGACGCGGTGTATGGCGTCAACACCGGGTTCGGCAAGCTGGCGCATGTCCGCATCGGCGCGGACGAGCTGGCGGCGCTGCAGCGCAACATCGTGCTGTCGCACGCGGCCGGCGTGGGCGCGCCGATGCCGGTTCCGGTGGCCCGGCTGATGCTCGCCCTCAAGCTCGCCAGCCTGGCGCAGGGCGCGTCCGGCGTGCAGCCGGCAACGGTGGCGCTGCTGGAAGCGATGCTGCGGCGCGGCTTGGTGCCGGTGGTGCCGGACCAGGGTTCGGTCGGCGCGTCGGGGGATCTCGCGCCGCTGGCCCACGTGGCGGCGGCGATGATCGGGGTGGGGGAGGTGTTCGTGG
>CAXUIQ010000604.1:0-2571 GCA_964250815.1 uncultured Acetobacteraceae bacterium | reverse complement strand
GGCCTGGAGTTCGTCGAGGTCGAGGTCGCAGATCGCCCGCAACGCCTCGGCTGTGGCGCTGTCCTGCAGGCTGTCCGGCAAGGCATCGAGCCACGTGGCATACTGGGCCTGCAGCTCCGTCAGTTCGGCGACGGCGTCATGCCAGCGCCGGGCGCGGCTGCGGTGGTCGGCAAGGCGGCGGGTGCGGATCGCCGGCGTGCCTGTTGCCCGCGCGGCGCGGTAGCGGGCCTGGCGTTCGGCAGCGGTCATGGCCATTTCGCCGATCGGCTTGCGCGGCATGGGCTGTTCCCAATCGTGACGTGACGATACCAGGTGGGCGGGGCGCGTGGCTCAGGCGCGGGTCTTCATGCGCCAGCTGGCGTTGCCGGTCTCGATGATGTCGCAGTGGTGCGTCAGCCGGTCGAGCAGGGCGGTGGCCATCTTGGCGTCGCCGAACACCGTCGGCCACTCGGCAAAGTCGAGGTTGGTGGTGACCATCACGGAAGTGCGCTCGTAGAGCCGGCTGATCAGGTGGAACAGCAGCTGGCCGCCGGACTGCGCAAACGGCAGGTAGCCCAGTTCGTCCAGCACCACGAGGTCCAGCCGGGTCAGCATGTCGGTGATCTTGCCCGCCCGCCCTGTCTTGCTTTCGGCTTCGAGCTGGTTGACCAGGTCCACCACGGTGTAGAACCGGCAGCGTGCCCCGGCACGGATGCAGCTGCGCGCGATGGCAACGGCGAGGTGGCTTTTGCCGGTCCCGGTGCCGCCGACCAGCACCGTGTTGCGCTGCTGGCCGAGAAACGTGCCGACCGCCAGCTCGCGTATCAGGCCCTCGTTGATCGGGCTGCCGTCAAAGTCGAAGTCGGCCAGTTCCTTGGCCAGCGGCAGCTTGGCGGCGCCCACCTGGTAGCGGATGGAGCGTGCGTGCTTTTCTGCGATCTCGGCCCCCAGCAGGTCGCCGATGATCTGCTGGGCCGGGTGCTGGCGCTTGATCCCGTTGGCCAGCACGTCGTCAAACGCCCGGCGCATGCCGAGCAGCTTGAGTTCGGCCATGATCTCCATGATCTCATGCCGTTCCATGGGGCATCCTCCTCAGGGTGTCGTAGCGGGCGCAGTCGGCAACCGGCTGCTGGCGCAGCACCAGCGCGTCCGGCACGGCGATGGCGGGGGGTGGCTCAGGCTGGCGCTGGCGCGACAGCGCGTTGAGCACCACGTCGCTGCTGCACAAGCCGGCCCCGAGAGCCTCCAAACAGGCCGCCTCCACCGCCGGCAGCCCGTCCGTCAGCGCCGCGGACAGGATCTTGACCATCTGGCGGTCGCCGTCCGGGGCACCTTTCAGCTTCTGCCGCACCCGGCCAAGTGCGCCTGGCAGCACCCAATCCTTGAACGGCGCGCCGTTGCGCATCGCGCCGGGCTTGCGCGCCAGCACCGGGACGTAGTGCCAGGGGTCGTAGACCGTCTGCTCGCGGCCGAAGCAGCGGTCGTGGCTGGCGATGATGCCGCCATCCTGGCGCACCACGATGCGATCTGCGTAGGCATGCACCTCGACCGGGCGGCCAACGGCCTGGGCCATGACCGAGTAGCGGTTCTTGTCGAACTGCACGAGGCAGGTCTTGGACACCGACGCCGCCCGGGCGTGGAAACCGTCGAACGGGTGGGCATAGGGCACAAGGCTCGGCCGCTCGGCCTCGAACATCTCCCATACCGGGCTGTCGCGCCGCTCTGGATGTGGGTGGCCCTTGGCGTAGCTGACGCACTGCTCCAGCAGCCAGGCATTCAGCTCCGTGAAGCCCGCGAAGTGCAGCCGCGGCTTGAAAAACCGCTCGCGCACCACGCCCACCTGGTTCTCGACCTGGCCTTTCTCCCAACCCGCTGCCGGCGTGCAAGCGGTCGGCTCGACCAGGTAGTGGCTGCACATCTGCAGGAAACGCCGGTTGAACACCCGCTCGCGGCCCACGAACACCGCGTCCACCGCCGTGCGCATGTTGTCGTAGATGCCGCGCTGGCAGGTGCCGCGGAAAAATGCGAACGCCTTGTCGTGGGCGTCGAACACCATCTCCTGCGTCTCGCGCGGGTAGGCCCGCACGAACAGCATCCGGCTGTGGCACAGCCGCACCTGCGCCACCTTGATCTCGGTCGTGGCGCCCCGCAGCACCACGATCTCGTGGCTCCAATCGAACTGATACGCCTCGCCCGGCGCAAACGTCAGCGGCACAAAGGCGTCACTCGACCCCGTGCCCTGCTTGCGCTTGCGCGCGGTCGCATATCGGCGCACGGCGTCGTAGCCGCCCTCATACCCGGCACCGCGCAGGTCCTCGAAAACCCGGATCAGCCCAAGCCGCTCGCGCCGTGACAGCAGGTCATTGGCAGCCAGGCGGCGCTCCAGCTCCTCCGTCCATTGCCCGAGCTTCGGGCGCGGCTGCACCTCACGCTCATAGGCAAAGCTGGTCTCGCCCGAGCGCAGCACCCGGCGGACCGTGTTGCGGGCGATCCCCAGCTCCCGCGAGATCGCCTTGATCGTCTTGCCTTGAACAAAATGGGCCCGCCTGATCCGAGCAACCGTCTCCACAACCAGCATCTCCCCCACCACCC
>CAXUIQ010000603.1:0-2571 GCA_964250815.1 uncultured Acetobacteraceae bacterium | reverse complement strand
ACGAAGAACATCACCTCGCTGGTGATGAACAGCGTCATGCCGTAGCGCAGGCCGATGCGCACCACCGGGGTGTGCAGCCCCTTGGTCCGGCTTTCCTTCAGCACGTCGCGCCACCATAGCGCCATCACCGTGAGCACGATGGCGAGGCCCAGGCCGAGCCACAGGTACGTGCCGTAGTGCGCCACCATGATGATGCCGAACAGCGTCAGCCCACCACCCAACGCGCCCAGCAGCGGCCAGGGGCTGGGGTCCACGAGGTGATACGGCTGCTTCATGCCGGAGGTGTTGAGATCCTGGGCATCGAGCACGGGACGTGCCGTGGCAACCGGGGCTTCGCTCATGGCAACCTAACCTATCCAGACGGTGCCGCATCATCGCCAAAACGCTGCTGGACTCAAGGCTTAAACACGCGGTCGTCCCGGAGATCAGCGGGTTGTCACCGCGCGGCGTCCGCCCGCGGCCCGACATGCGGCCCGGCCTTGTCCAGCCCGCCGTTGCGCGCCGCGTCGTCCAGCGAGCGGAAGAACGTGTAGGACAACGTGATCGTGTGGACGTCGCGCGTGTCGGGATCGTCGGCGATGGCCGGGTCCACCCAGAAGCTGAGCGGGAACTGCATCTCCTGGCCCGGCGCCAGCGTCTGCTCGTCAAAGCAGAAGCAGGCCGTCTTGTGGAAGTAGCGGCCGGCCTTCTCGGGCGTGACGTTGTAGGTGGCCATGCCGGTCACGGCCTGCTGCGCCCGGTTCTGTCCGACGTAATAGGCCAGACGGTCCTCCCCGAGCTTCACCGTGACCTCGGTCTTGCCGGGAGCGAAGCGCCAGGGCAGGCCGGGGCTTGTCGTCGCATTGAAGCGGACATCGATGGTGCGCCCGGTCGCGCCGGGGCCGGCGGCGCCGCGCAGTTGCGGCGTCCCGGCATAGCCCGTCGCCGCGCAGAACATGCGGTAGAGCGGCACCGCGGCGAACGAAAGCCCGGCCATGCCGCCGACCAGCACGACGAGGACGCCGGCAATCAGGCCGTTGCTTCTGGTTCTCATGGCACTGATGTCGGCGTGTCCAGCCCGGCGGCAAGTCGGGTTCAGGAGACTTTGAAGCGGACCATGGAAATCGCGTAGAACAGCGCGGCCAGCGCGACCAGCACCACCATCAGCGCGATGTTCTTGCCGCGCTGCCGGCGGCGCAGTTCCGTCGCTTCGGCAGGCGACAGCGGCGGCGGAAACTCATCCAAGACGCGGCACCGGCAAGACGTGGTCGAGCGCCATCAGGGTGAACAGGGCGAACAGGTAGATCAGCGAAACGCGGAACGCCCAGCGTGCCGGGGCGTCGCGGGTCAGGCTGGCCCCGGTCCGATCCTGCCAGTCCCAAAGGACTCGCAGCGACGCAAAGAGGAACCACGCGCCGAGACCAACGGCCGACACGCCATACACCGGCCCAGCATACCCCAGCAACCAAGGAAGCAGCGACACCAGAACCAGGGCCACGGTGTAGTACACGACCTGCAACCGCGTCGCCCGCGCACCGGAGATGACCGGGAGCATCGGCACGCCGGCCCGCTCGTAATCCTCGCAGGCATACAGCGACAGCGCCCAGAAATGCGGCGGCGTCCAGAAGAACACGATGGCGAACATGAGCAGCGGCATCACATCCACCGTGCCCGTCACCGCGGCCCAGCCGATCAATGGCGGGAACGCCCCGGCCGCGCCGCCGATCACGATGTTCTGCGGCGTACGGCGCTTCAGCCAAATCGTGTAAATGAAGACGTAGAACAAAATGGACAGCGCCAGGAGTGCGGCCGCCACGGCATTCGTCGCCAGGCCCATGACGATCACCGAGGCGATGCCGAGCGTGACGCCGAAACCCAGGGCCTCCCCGGCTCCGATCCGGCCCGCCGGGATCGGGCGCTTCGCCGTCCGGCGCATGACCGCGTCGATGTCCCGGTCGTACCACATGTTGATCGTGCCCGCGGCGCCTGCGCCCACGGCGATGCAGAGCACCGCCGCCAATGACAGGACGGGGTGCAGCGGACCGGGCGCCAGCAGCAGTCCCACGAACCCGGTGAACACCACCAAAGTGATCACCCGCGGCTTCAGCATGGCGAACCAGTCGCGCGCCTCGGTCGGCAACTCCAAAGAAGAAAGGGGAGCCGAAGCCCCCCTCACCCCAGTCACTGGATCAACCATCAACGGACCCGCGGCAGCTCAGTGAAGGTATGGAACGGCGGCGGCGAGGTCACCGTCCACTCAAGCGTCGTGGCGCCCTCCCCCCAGTAGTTGTCGGCAACCCGGACCTTGGACGTGAACGTGCGGTAGATCACGTAGAGGAAGATCACGACCGAGAACGCCGAGATGTACGACCCGATGGAGGCCACGTAGTTCCAGCCCGCGAAGGCATCGGGGTAGTCGGGATACCGGCGCGGCATCCCGGCCAGGCCCAGAAAGTGCATCGGGAAGAAGGTCAGGTTCACGCCGATGAACGTCACCCAGAAATGCACCTTGCCCCAGAACTCCGGATACTGGTGGCCCGACATCTTGCCGATCCAGTAGTAGAACCCGGCGAAGATCGAGAACACGGCGCC
>CAXUIQ010000602.1:0-2573 GCA_964250815.1 uncultured Acetobacteraceae bacterium | reverse complement strand
TAAAGGACTCGGCCTGGATCGTCCTCATAACCTTTTAAGTTCGCGCCTATGGGGGTTAACCCCCCCCTTTTCCTCATTGCGGGAAACCACACGAAGGCGAGGGTTGCCGCCGCCCCTGCCGTTCTCCGCATCCCTTTCTGCCTGCGCCGCATCCTCGACCATGCGGCGGCTGTAGATCACGCCCTCCGCGGTGCGGCTGAACACGCGCCAGCGTTCAAGCTCCGCTATGCCGGCGCGCACAGTCCGCGCTTCCATGGCGATTGCCCTGGCGATCTCCGCGTCGCTCGGGCTGGTTCCGGCTATCAGCAGATGCCCGTAGGTTTCGGCCTTGTGCATGATGGCGATAAGCTCAATCCACACGCCGCGGGCAGCAGCGCCGCACTGGCGCAGGCCTTCGTCCGCCTGCCAGTCAGCCGGGTAGAACTTCATCCAGGGCTTGCGGCGCTCGCTCATTGGCCCGGCCCCTGCCACTGGACACGGTTACCCGCCTCCGCCCACAAGGCCATGCAATGCTCTGGGTAGGTCATCACGTCGCCCCGCAACTCAAACGACGAGCCGAGCGTGAGTAGGCCGCTCAAGCACAACTGCGGTCGATCCTCCTCCCCGGGATAGGGAGGGTCCGGACACCAGATGTCTGCTTGGATGCCGGGCTGATCCGGCGTGTATATCCAGGCAAGAAACCCGTGCCGATAGTTGAGGTGTTCCGGGACATGCTTGTTGTTGCGGACAGCCCAACCGACAATGACCGCCTCGCCAAGGTTCATCGGGCCCACGCCGACCAGAAGTGGCGTCACGTCGTCAACTATGCCTCGCTCAAGGCACGCGCTGCGCATCCGTGAAGCCGTGGCGGCATGAAACTCAGACACGGGCTTGACCTCGACCAGCGCTTTGTCGCCGTAGGGGCCGACAAGCAGGAAATCAGGCGACCACCGGCCCAGGTCATAGGGCTCATACTCGGCTTGGAACCCCAGCAGGTCGAAGAACGCCGCCCACCTGGCCTCAAGCCGACTACGGTACTGCCGCCCGCGGTAGCGCGTTGGGATGGCGGCGATGCTGTATTCGATGCCGTCCGTCATGCGCGGCTGTCCGAAAACGGCAACTTGCCAGGCGCGCGGCCGCGCCCTAGCTTCATTCCTGCAAGAAACTTCATTCGTTCCATCCCAATGGGTTTGAGGTTTTGACCGGGCGCGCGGCTGCACGCCGCCCGGTCCGCTTGCAACAGCCGGTCACCGCCTGGCTTCCCGCCGAAGCCGCTGCTGATCCGGCGTTTCGCCGAAGGTGGCCACCAGCTCCAGCCCTTCGGCGCCGGCGCGGTGCATGAGCACGCCCTGTAGGACCAGCGTGGAACCGGCGCGGTCGCGGATGCAGCCGGTCCAGCGCCCGTCGGGCATCCGCACGATGTGGCCCACGTAGTCGGCGGCGCGCCGGTCGGCCGAGCTGATGGTCATGGCAGCCTCGCCGAAACGCTTTGCGTTTGCGGCTGTGTCCGGCTCGCCTCGGCTTGCGCCATCCGTTGCTCGACCAAGCGGAAGTGGCGCAGCTCGTCGAGCGAGAGCGTGTGCAAGCCGAGCGGGCGCAAGCTCCGTCCAGCCGCGGCCGTCGATACCGCCGCGGTGTCCCGGCACAGCTCGATGCGGCAGCGGTCCGGGTGCGGGCAGCGCAGCAGCGTTGCCGGGCACACGATCCAGGGAGTGAATGGCGAATCGGTCATCGGACGCGATGCCCGTTGGCGGCCTGGATGGCCTTTGCCGGGTCCGGCACCCGCTCGCTGATGCCGGCGTATGGCGCGCGGGGGACGACGGAGGACGCAGGATTGCCGACCTTTGCCGCCTGCGCACCCCACGCCGGCAGGACAAACTGAAGCTGCTCCCGCTCAACGGTGAAAACCACCGGCGTCTGCTTGCACCCGTCGTTCGGCGCACCCGGCGGCGAAGGCAGGCTGATCGACACCGCCTTGATGTGGCCGGCCGACTTGCGGAACCTCCAAGGGCCGACCGGCCGCAGGCGGTAGCTGCCAGCGTCGTCGCCGACGCCGCGCTGCACCTCGACCGGGGCGCCCGGCTGACACCACTCCGAGACAGTGTCGAGAACCCTCACGCGGATCGTCAGGATCATGCGCTGCCTGAACCGCCCGCTGAGCTTGTTGATGGTTATGCTGACCGGCGACGTGCCGGGCTTCAGCTCGACATCGGGCAGCAGCTCGACCCAGCTCATGGCAGCTCCATCGGCATGTCGAGCTGCTGGGACTTCGGCTTCGCCTTGCGCACGCCGGCGATCGCCGCGAGCTGCGCCGGGTCCTCCCGCAGCGGCACGCCCAGCGCCCGCAGGCTGCCGCGCGCCGTCTCGATGGAGGTTGCGACCACGACCTGGTGGCCGAGCGAGCGGAGGCGCTGATGCACCCCTTGCTGGGCGAGGGAAAGGACGCCGCCCTCCTCCGCCTTCATCTCGATGAACACGGCGCGCCCGGCCGGCAGCAGGGCCACGAGGTCCGGAAACCCGGGCAGCACGCCGGCCGCCCTGCGCGCCGCCTGGAACCGGGCGCGGGCGCGCGGGTCGTCGCTGCGCGGCTGCTC
>CAXUIQ010000601.1:0-2576 GCA_964250815.1 uncultured Acetobacteraceae bacterium | reverse complement strand
TTGCGCCGAGCCGGATTCCGCCGCCGCGGCGGGCGCGCTAGCGGCGTCGGGTACGCGCCGTCCAGACGGGCCGGTTGCCCCGCGGCAGGGCGTCGCTCACTGGGATCCGGGCCAGCTCCGCCGAGCGCGCCGAGATCCAGCGCCGCGCCGATGGAGAACACGTCCGAAACCGCGCCCCAGAGCAGGCTCCCGACCGCCATGCACCCGAACGTCGCGGCCATGTAGATGGCAAGCCCGCGGCCTCGGATCGCCTCGGGCAGCGTCAACTGCGCGGCGGCGTTGAACGTCGCGAGCTGGATCAGCGTGGACCCGCCGGCCACCGCGAGGGCCAGGCTGGCCAGCGCCGGCTCGCGCGCCTGCGACAGCAGGAGAAGGGCCATGGCGCCTGCCGCCGAGCAGGCAGCCAGAAGGGCGTCGTCCGTGACGCCCCGCTTCTTCGCTTCGGACAAAACGCCGCCGCCCGCGATGGAGCCGACCCCCGTGGCGGCGAGCAGCAGGCCGTACACGTCCGGCCGGCTGCCCATGAGGTCGTGCGCGATGAGCGGCGTCAGCGCCAGGTAGCAGGACGCGCACAGGAACAGCGCCGAGCCGCGCAGCAGGATGCGCCGCAGCCCGGCGCTTTGGCCGACATATGCGAAGCCCTGGTGCAGCTCCTCCCAGAACGCGATCGGCGTGTGCGCAGCGGGCGGCTCGGACGCCGAGCGCACCAGGAGCAGCGCCAGGATCGTCGCGCCGTAGGCGGCGACGTTGCAGGCGTAGGCGGCAGCCGGGCCGACGCTTGCGAGGAGGAGCGCGCCGAGGCCGGGGCCGACCACCCGGGCGATGTTGAAGCTGACGCTGCTGAGCGCCACGGCGGGCCGCACGTCCTCGCGCGGGACCAGGTGCGGAACGATGGCCTGGAACGCGGGCGCCGCCAAGGCCGCCGCCGACCCGGCCAGGAACGCGAGCACCACGATCGCGCCCACGCTCAGCGCGTGGGCGTAGCTCAGCGCCGCCAGGACGGCGCCCACGGCGGCAAGCGCCAACTGGCACAGGATCAGCAGGCGGCGGCGGTTGAAGTGGTCGGCGAGCACGCCGGCGGGCAGCGCCAGCAGGAACGTCGGCAGCGCCGTCGCCGCCTGCACCAGCGCCACGGCCGAATGGTTGTGCGCCGCCCCGGCCACCGTCCAGGCCGAGGTGGTGTCCCGCATCCAAACGCCCACGTTGCTGACCAGCGTCGCCCCGGCGATCAAGGCGAAGCCGTGGTGCCGCAACGGGTGCAGCAGGCCGGGCGTGGGCGCCTCGACAGTTCCGGCGCTGCCCGCGTTGTCCGAAGCGGTCACGACGCGGCCGGCCCCGCGCCGTCCAGATCGACGCGGACCAGCTTGGCCACCTCAAGCCGGTCCTCCGGCAGCGTCATCGTGCCGCCCGTGGTCGTCACGTAGAGACTCCGCCGGTCGGCCGCGGTCCGTCCGAACGCCGCCGCGGTGGAGCCGACCATCCCCTGTCCGGCCGCGGCGAGCGTGGTGCGCGTGCCGTCGGGCGCGAGGCGGACCAGCGAATGCGCGGGGTGCGTCGCAATGAACAGCGTGCCGTCCGCGTCGATGGCGAAGTCGTCGGCGCGCAGCCGCTCGGCCACCACCTCCAGCGCGCCCGGGGCGCCGCCGCCGTCCAACGGGGCGCGGAGCACCTGGTCGCGCGCCGTGACCGAGACGTAGGCGTATCCCCCATGCAGCTTGACGCCGTTGGCGCCCGGCGTGCCGTCGGACGCGGGCGGGCGCAGGCGCTCGTCCCGCATCCACACCGCGACCGAGCCGGACGCGGGATCGACGGCGTAGATCGCGCCGCCGATCGACTCGGCCACCAGCAGGCGGCCGTCCGGGTGCAGCGTCATCCCGTTCAGGAACAGGGCGTCCGGCAGGTCGGCGAGGCGACGGACCGATCCGTCACGGCCGGTCGCCCAGATCACGCCGCCGGGCTTGCCCGGCTGCCCGCCGCTGACGTAGAGCGTGCCGTCCGGCCCGAATGCGACGCCCGCGACCGGCGTCTCGTAGCGCGCGAACGGCGACGCGGCGCGCGTGGCGGGATCGACGCGGACCACGGTGCGGTCCGTGTGCAGGGTCACGTAGATCGCTCCCGCCTCGTCGATGGCCAGGTTCTCGGCGAAGCTGCCTTTCGGCCAGGTCGCGATGATCTCGACCGGCGCGAGCGCCGTAGTCCCGCCATCATGCAGCATCGGCGTGTGCCCCCGTCACCAGTTCTGCGCCTGCATCGCGAGTTCGTGCATCGGCGTGACCGTGGCCCAGCGTTCGGCGATCTTGCCGCCTTCGATCCGCCACAGCACGAAGCCATGGAACTCGATGCGCTGGCCGGTGTCGGCACGGGTTCCGGTCCACAGGTTGCGGACCACCACCTTGTCCCCCTCGGCCAGCGCGTCCTTCACTTCGACGCGCAGGTCGGGGAGCAGCTTGTGCATCCCCGCCATCATCGCCCGGTCGCCCTCGCGGTCCGCCAGCTTGCCGCCCGGGCCGTCGTGGTCGAGGAAATCGGGCGCCATGTTGCGCTCGATCGCGCCCAAGTCCTTCTTGTTCACGAAA
>CAXUIQ010000600.1:0-2590 GCA_964250815.1 uncultured Acetobacteraceae bacterium | reverse complement strand
CTGCGACCAGCCCGGTTGCGCTGCGAGCGCGGATCCGTAGGTGTCGTGTTGCCCCCGCCTGCTCCTGAAACTGAAGGGGACAAGGCTATGAGGGTGATCGGACTGGACGTGCACAGAAGCTTCGCCCAGGTGGCGGAGCTGGAGGATGGCGTGCTGCGACAATGCGGCCGGGTCGACCTGGTCCGCGACAAGGTGCTGGCATTCGCTCGGACGCTGAGAGCCGATGACGAGGTGGTGCTCGAGGCGACGGGCAATACGATGGCGATCGTGAGGCTGCTGAAGCCGCATGTCGGCAGGGTAGTCGTTGCCAACCCGCTGCAAGTGCGGGTGATCGCCGAGGCAAAGGCCAAGACGGACCGTATCAAGCGACATCCGGAACCCATCCAGGGGCGACACCGAGAACCCAGCCATCTCCGCTACTGTGATGCCCCGGCGGGTGCCGGTGCGGGTGTCGCCTTGATCAGCCCCGAGCGGCGCTTCTCGCGCAGCCGGTAGCTGTCGCCGCGGATGGTCAGCACGTGGCTGTGGTGCAGCAGCCGGTCCAGGATGGCGGTCGCCACCACCTGGTCGCCCAGCACCGTGCCCCAGTCGCCCAGGGCCCGGTTCGACGTGATCAGCATGCTGCCACGCTCGTAGCGGCGGGACACTAGCTGGAACAGCAGGTGCGCGGCCGCGGGCTCGAACGGCAGGTAGCCGAACTCGTCCACGATCAGCAGCCTCGGCTTGGCCAGCTGGGCGAGCCGCTGCTCCAGCCTCCCTTCCGCATGCCCCCTGACCAGCGTCGTCACCAACGCGGTGGCCGGGGTGAACAGCACCGAGTAGCCGTGCCGGATCGCTTCGCGCCCGAGGGCGATGGCCAGGTGGCTCTTGCCCACGCCCGGCGGCCCCTGGATCAGCAGCGCGTCGCCATGGGCCACCCACCGGCAGGCGGCCAGGTCGCGCACCTGCTTCGGGTCCAGCGAGGGCTGGGCGGCGAAGTCGAAGCCCTCCAGCGTGCGCTGATGGGGGAACTTGGCAATGCCTGTGCCCATCTGGATGCGCCGCTCCTCGCGGTGCGACACCTCTGCCCGGCACAGCAGCGCCAGCGTTTCGCGCAAGCTCAGGTCTCCGCGCGCCGCCTCGTCCAGCAGGCCGTCCAGCCGGTCGCGCATCGCCACGAGCTTCAGCCGCGCCAGCATGTCCGGCAGCGCGTCCACGTCGGCGGCGCTCACCAGCCGCCTCCCGCCACCTGCTCGTACTCAGCCAAGGGCCGCAGCAGCTCGATGCCGGGCAGCAGGATGGGCGGAGCGGTGGCCGCGTCGTCGTCGCCAGAGTCCGGGCGCTGCGGCACGATGCCGTGCAGGTGGGCGCGGTCCACGGCCCTCTCGCGGCGACCCAGGCGCCGGTCGTGGCAGGCGACCTCGATCCCGGCATGCTGGATGCGGACCTGGTTGCCGCCCACCGTCACCGTGACCTCCGCCCCGATCAGCTTCCAGGGCACGCTGTAGTGGTTGGTGTCCACGTCCACGCAGGCGTCGTTCTGCACGCGCCGGGTCAGCTCGCGCAGTTGCTCGAACGGCGGACGGCCCGCCAGCGAGCGCAGGGCTTGGCGCTCCTCGCGCTCGAACCGCGCGACCGGCGCCTCGCCGGTGGTCCCGTGCAGCCGCTTGTCGGCCACTTCGCGCATCCACACGGCCAGGTGCTCCTCCAGTGCGGCCCAGGAGGCGAAGCGCCGGCCTGCGATGGCGTTGTGCTTGACGTAACCCACGCCGCGCTCGTCCTTACCCTTGGTGCGAGCCCGATACGGCGCGCAGGCGACCGGCCGCACGTCCCAATACCGGGCAAAGGCGTGCAGACGGTCGGTGAACTCCACCTCCCGCGTCACCGGGTCGTGGCGCTTGACCAGGGCACGCGCGTTGTCGAGCAGCAGCTCCCCGGGCAGGCCGCCGAAGTGGCGGAACGCCCCCTCGATCCCCGCAAGCCACGCCGACTGCCGCTCGTGCCGGAACGCCGCCGCGTAGATCCGCCGCGAGTAGCCCAGCGTCGCCACGAACAGGAACACGCGACCGGGGTCCTCGCCCTCAATCATGATCCGGCGCTGGCCGAAGTCGATCTGCAACTGGCGCCCCGGCGGCGTCTCGAACCGCACCGTCGCCAGCGCCTCCGCCGCAAGCTCCCGGCGCAGGTGCGACACCGCCCGCTCCACCGTGCGCAGGCTGACGGCGATGCCCAGCTCGGCCGCCAGCTCCTGGCGCACCACGTCCGCGTTGCCGCGGTGGCGCCGCAGCCGCTCAGCCAGCCAGCCCGCATGCCCCGCAAGCACGCTGGCACGGGTCGGCACCCGGCATGGCGCCCAGCCGCCCGCGGCCAGGTAACGCTGCACCGTCTCCCGATTGCACCCGACGGCGGCTGCAATCCTGCGCGAACCCCAGCCCAGGCCATGAAGCCGAACCATCGCCGCCACCTCGTCCGGCGTCCGCATCACCTGTCTCCGCCCATCCTTGCCGGGCGGAAAAACGTCCAATCGGTCCATCAACTCGCCTCTCCCTGCTACGCAGGATGGCTGGGTTCTCAATGTCGCCGGTGGATGGGTTTACCTTGTCGCCTGACA
>CAXUIQ010000599.1:0-2602 GCA_964250815.1 uncultured Acetobacteraceae bacterium | reverse complement strand
GATGCGTCTTCAACGACTCCTAAGCAGGCATTCGTGGCCCAAGCCACGAATGCCTGCTTAGGCGGGCGCTCCGCGCCGGCGCAGCGCGGCCTTTACGGTGTTGTCGAGCAGGCACGCGATGGTCATCGGGCCGACGCCGCCCGGCACCGGGGTGATGGCGCCGGCGACGGCGGCGCACTCGGCATAGGCGGCGTCGCCCACCAGCCTGCCATCCGGCAGCCGGTTGATGCCCACGTCGATCACGGTGGCGCCGGGCTTGATCCAGTCGCCGCGCACCATCTCCGGCCGCCCTACCGCCGCGACCAGCACATCGGCCCGGCGGCACTCGGCCGCGATGTCCAGCGTGCGGGAATGGGCGATGGTCACGGTCGCGTCGGCTGCCAGCAGCAGCGCCGCCATGGGCCGGCCGACGATGGCCGAGCGGCCCAGCACCACCGCCCGGGCGCCGCGCAACGGCGTCCCGCCCGCCGCCAGCAGGCGCATGACGCCGCTCGGCGTGCAGGGAGCCAGCACGTCAAGCCCGTCCTGCAGGCGGCCGACGTTCAGGGGGTGGAAGCCGTCCACGTCCTTGGCCGGGTCGATGGCCTCAAGCACCGGGTGCGGCGGGATGGCGTCCGGCAGCGGAAGCTGCACGAGGATGCCGTCCACCTCCGGATCGGCGTTCAGCCGCCCGATCACCGCCATCAGCTCCGCGGCCGGCACGCCGGCAGGCAGCCGGATCGTTTGCGCCAGCAGTCCGGCGCCTTGCGCCGCGCGGTCCTTGTTGCGCACGTAAACGGCGCTGGCCGGGTTGTCGCCCACCAGGACGACCGCAAGCCCCGGCTTGAACGGCAAGCCCGCAGTCCGCTCGGCGATCCGGGCGCGCAGCGCGGCGGCGACGGCCTTGCCGTCGATGACGCGGGCGGCCATCACATCAATGTCCAGTTCCCGGTGACGATGCCGGTGAAGATGGTCGCCAGCAGCGGGCGCGCGATGTATTGCAGCAGCAGGATGGCGACGATCGGGCTCACGTCGATGTTGCCGAAGTTCGGCAGCACGTTGCGGATCGGGCGCAGGACCGGCTCCGTGACCCGGGTCAGGAAGTCCCCGATGGTCCAGACCAGGCGGTTGCGGGTGTCGAGCACGCCGAAGGAGATCAGCGTGCTGAAGATGGCCGACAGGATCAGCGCCCACACGAACAGGCCGATGATGGCGTTGAGCAACTGAAAGAACGCTGGAATCACGTTGGGCCGCCTCCCGGGGAACTGCGCGGGACCCTACCCACGCGCCCGGCGGGGCGCAACCGCGTGCGGAATGTGCAGGACCGGCTTGACTTGGCTGTCCCGCGTGAGCATTGTCCGCCGCCTGCACGGCGGGGCTGTAGCTCAGTTGGGAGAGCGCCTCGTTCGCAATGAGGAGGTCAGGGGTTCGATTCCCCTCAGCTCCACCACGCTGTGCCGGTGAGGTTGGCTAAGGCGCCATGCCGCTGGCCTAGCCCGCCGCCACAAGCGCCCTTTCCGCCGGAGTCAGGCCGTAGAGGGCGAACACCAACTCGTTCATCTCGGCTTCTGTCTTTCGGATCGCAGCCTCGCATGTGTCAAGCTCGCGAACTGCGGCTACGACCTGTTCGACAACCACAGGGTTGTCTGGAAGGGCGAGCGAACGGAGCGCGTTGGCAAGCTTCTTGCCATCGATTCGCTCGGTGATGACCAGGGTGGACGCAAGCACTTTCCATTGCGCGAGCAGGAATGCGCCTTCGGCTGGGGTGACGAACACACGGTCCACGACGGCGATGCCTTCGACCAGAAATCGAAGCTCTCCGTCCACGAGGGCCGCATCCAGCGTGACGCCAGGGCGGAAGGCGGCGGCAAGCGCGGTGCAGCGCGTTGCCAACTCCGCCTCATAGGCCGTGCGTGCCCAGGCTCGGCGCTCGGCGGTGTCCAGCCCAGCGGGTGCGCTTGCCTCCCGAGCTTGCGGCGGCATCAAGCCGGCGAACAGCCAAGTCAGCGGACGGGGACGCTGGGCCACGGTGCTGATCCGGCGGGCGATGCGGGTCAGCAGGTCGCGGCGCAATGTGTGTAAGCGTTGCAGTTCGCGAGCGCGCTTTGCCACATCGGCCCGTTGCGAGTGATCCGCGTTTGGAATCGGCAGGGGCGCGATGAACTGCTTGTTGGCTTCAAACCAGCCGGCGTCCTTCGGTTTTGCAATGCGCCTGAACATCCAATCTGCCACTGGCGCGTTCAACACACCTAGTAAAAACCAAGATTCTGTCACGTTAGAAGGCAAAATAGCATTTACCCGCACGTTGTTTGGTGTGAAATTTCCTGTCTCATCAAAGCAGACCCGCATTGCAGGAACTGTTTGCGCCACAAGCAATTTTGGCTGTGAGTGCTTATCCAGACTTTTCGGATAGACATAACGGTACCAATGCTCATCAAGCACCGGTCCATGAAGAAGGCCATCAGTTCCGAGTTTTGCTTCACGTCGCTCCAGTTGAGTCTTATACGTTAAAAGATAGCCATATGCTTTCGGAAAAGCAGTCCGCATCGTGTCAAGCGGTATTAACTCCATGGCAGTCGTGGTTGCCTGATATGGAAACAGCAGCCAGATGTCTGTTTCTGGC
>CAXUIQ010000598.1:0-2603 GCA_964250815.1 uncultured Acetobacteraceae bacterium | reverse complement strand
GATCTACACCGGGCGGGGCTGCAAGAGCCGCTGCACCTTCTGCCTGTGGCCGCAGACCGTGGGCGGCCACACCTACCGGGTCCGCAGCCCTGGCCACGTGGCGGACGAGGTGCGCTCCATCCAGCGCAATTTCCCGCAGGTGCGGGAAATCTTCTTCGACGACGACACCTTCACCGACAACCTGCCGCGGGCCGAGGCCATCGCGCGGGAACTCGGCAAGCTCGGCGTCACCTGGTCCTGCAACGCCAAGGCCAACGTGCCGCGCGCCACGCTCAAGGTGCTGAAGGACAACGGCCTGCGCCTGCTTCTGGTCGGCTACGAAAGCGGCAACCAGCAGATCCTGCACAACATCAAGAAGGGCATGCGGATCGAGGTCGCGCGGCAGTTCACCAAGGACTGCCACGAGCTTGGCATCACCATCCACGGCACCTTCATCCTCGGCCTGCCCGGCGAGACCCGGGAGACCATCCAGGAGACGATCCGCTTCGCCACCGAGATCAACCCGCACACCTTGCAGGTCAGCCTGGCGGCGCCGTATCCCGGCACGTTCCTGTATGACCAGGCGGTGGAGAACGGCTGGCTGGACGCAGACCATGCCGAGCTGATCGATGAGCGCGGGGTGCAGATTGCCCCCTTGCACTACCCGCACCTGTCGCACACCGAGATCTTCGAAAGCGTCGAGGAGTTCTACAAGCGGTTCTATTTCCGTGCGCCGAAGATCGCCTCCATCGTCGGCGAGATGGTGCGCAGCCCGCAGATGATGAAGCGCCGCCTGCGGGAAGGCGTGGAGTTCTTCCAGTTCCTGCGGGAGCGCCAGAACGCCGCCTAGCGTCCTGCCTCGGCAGCCCGGCCCTGCAACCGAAACGGGTCATCATCTCCGCCGACGACTTCGGGCTTTCGGAGGAGGTGAATGAGGCGGTGGAACTGGCGCATCGCGGCGGCATGCTGACCACGGCCAGCCTGATGGTCGCAGGCCCCGCCGCCGACGACGCTGGGCGCGGGGGGGGGCGGGGGCCGCTGTGGGGGGTGGGGCGGCCCCTCGTTGTGATCGACGGGCCGGCGGGCGGCCCGGCGCCGGGGTTGCTGGATGCGGACGGGCAGTTCCCGTCGGATCAACTGCGGCTGGGCATCGGCTACTTCTTCCGCCCAGGCGCCCGCCGGGCGCTGGCGGCGGAAATCCGCGCGCAGTTCGCCGCCCTCGCCGCTACCGGGCTTCGGCTCGACCACGCGAACGCCCACAAGCACATGCACCTGCACCCCACGGTGGGCCGGCTCATGCTGGAAGCGGGCAGGGAGCATGGCCTGCCGGCGGTCCGCATTCCCGCCGAGCCTCCCGCCACGATGCTGGGTTGCGGCGCGGCGCGGCGCCCGGGCGACCGCCTGCTCTACGCCGGAACGCGCGTGCTGCGCGCCCAGGCGCGCCGGGCCGGAGTGCGGACCAACGACCATGTGTTCGGCATCGCCTGGAGCGGCCACATGACCACCGACCGCATCATCCGTCTGGCCGCACGCCTGCCGCCTGGCGTGAGCGAGATCTATTTCCACCCCGCAACCCACCGGAACGCGCGCCTGGCCCGGCTGATGCCGGACTACGAGCATGAAGCTGAATTCGCTGCCTTGACCGATCCTGCCGTCCGCGCCGCGTTCGACCGCGCCGGCGTGATGCAGACGAGCTACGACGTCCTGTAGGACACCGGCACGTGGAACTGCGCGGATTGGGTCGGTACGCTGTGCGCCGCCGATTGCGACCGCACGGCCACCCAGCCCAGCACCAACGCCACGATGATCACGCAAGTCCGAACAAACGCCATAACCTGAAACCTTCTGTCTCCGCCCGCAGGATTGCCTGGGGATTGTGGCGGCATTCAGCGCCGCTGTGACGATATTGTGGCCAGCAACGCCGGGACAAATACCATGCTCGCGATCAGGGTGCAGCAAAGGCTAACCAGAAGCAGGGCACCCATGCTCGCAGTGCCTGGGTGGCCCGACAGCGCCAGCGAGCCGAACGCCGTGCCCGTGGTGAGCGCCGAGAACACCACCGCCCGCGCCGTGGGCGACGCCAGGTGCGACCGCAGCCCGGCCCGCCAGTTCATGACGAAGTAGATGTTGAACGACACCCCCACGCCCAGCAGCAGCGGCAGCGCGATCACGTTGGCGAAGTTGAGCGGCAGCGGCAGCCATGCCGCCACGATGACGGTCAGCAATGCGGACAGCAGCAGCGGCGCCAGCACCAGCGCCACGTCGAGCACCCGCCGCAGCGAGGCGAACAGGATCAGCGTAATGGCAAGGACCGCGCCCAGCGCCGCGCGCTCGAACGCGGAGATGATCGTCTCCGCCGTGGCGGTGATCGTGGGCGCTGGGCCGCCGGCGTCGGGCACGACGGCGCTGACCTGGTCCACGAAGGTGTGCAGCCCCTCGGCGCGGGCGGCGTCCGGCTTGGCGCTGACCTGCACCCGCATCCGGCCGTCCGGCAACCGCCAGTCCTGCGCGATGTCCGGGGGCACGTCGGCCGGCGTGACCGGGCCGGCGCGCATCGCCGCGCGCAGCCGCGCGATCTGCTGCGGCAGGAAGCGGGTCAGCGCCTCGTTCGCGGCCAGCAGCAC
>CAXUIQ010000597.1:0-2609 GCA_964250815.1 uncultured Acetobacteraceae bacterium | reverse complement strand
GAGTTCGGACGCGACGTTCTGCGCCCGGCGGACCGACAGGCCCTGGTTGTAGCGCGGCGTGCCCGACGTGTCGGTGAAGCCGGACACCTCGATGCGGGTGACCTGCACGCGGGTGGTGGCCTGCGCGGCTTCGGCGATGATCTGGCGCGCCCGGTCCGTCAGGTCCGCGCGGTCCCAATCGAAGAACACCAGGTAGGTGCGCGCGACTTGCGCCACCGGGGCTGGAGCCGGAGCGGGCGGCGGAGGCGGCGGAGCGGCGTTGAACGCATAGCGGATGCCCAGCAGGACGCTGTGGTTGTAGTCCTCGTTGTACTTGACCGTGGCGCGAGTCGCGACGCCGGGGGCGAAATACTGGTAGTTGTACGTCCGGTCGCCCGCCATGCCGAGGAAGCGGTACTCGGCCGTAATCGCCAGGCCCGGCGCCGCCGAGAACGGCAACGCCACGCCGAAGATGCCCTGATATGCGAAGGCGCCCTGGCCCTGGTTGGTGCGGGCCAGCTCACGGAACACAGCCGGGTAGGCCGCGGTCGGCCCTGCAAAGCCCGACAGGCGCACGTTCTGGTCCTGCGCCCAGACGTAGCCGGCGCCGACGCCGATGTACGGGGAGACCGGGAACGGGAGGTAGCCGAACACGTTGGCGAAGCCGAGCACGTTCGGGTCGAAGTCATACAGGACGTTGAACATCCCGCCGTATTTCCGCTCGTCGCCGCCGGCGCTGGTGAAGCCTTGCAGGGCGCTCCCGCGGATGCCGCTGAACTTGTTGCTGCGGTAGTTGCCCTCGACCTCGAACCGCAAGCCGTTGCCCAGGCCGTAGCCGATGCTGAACAGGCCGACGAAGCCCGTGTCGGTGCGGATCTTCGCGCCGCTTGAGCCGCGCACGTCCAGATTGGTCTGCCGGATGCCGGCCTGCGGGAAGCCGACGGACTTGATCTTCTCGTCCTGCAGGAAGTTGGCGCCGGCGCCAGCGCCGATGTACAAGCCGCTGATCGCCTCGGCCTTTGCAGCTATGGGGGCGGCCAGGACGGTCGCGGCCAGTAGCGCGCTGCGGAGCTTCATACCTTCTCTCCTCAATTTACAAACTGCGCATTCAACGCATCCGGGGGCCTGCGGGACTGTCCCCCCGCCACTCGGTACGCATACCTTAGCACCGATGAACGCGAGTGCGATAAGGCACCCAGTAGTTTCACAAAAACTGTATCTGAAAAGGCACACAACCCTAAGCAGATATACCACACACCGCCGTGACACCGCCGTTACATGCGCTGCCGCCGTCTCGACTTCCGGCTCTGCCTAAACGATGCGCGCCTCGAACGGTGGCAGGAGGTCGGGCGCGTCGAATTCCAGCACCCACAGGTCGGGGTCACGGCCGACCTGCCGGGCCACGTAGGCGTCGGCCTTGTCCTGGGCCACCTCCCCGGGTCCGGTGGCCCGCATCCAGGCGACGTCGCCTTCCCCGGCCCGGACCTGCGACAGCACGCATAGCCCTCCTCGCCCGCGCAGCACGACCAGGATGCCGCCGGCGTCCGGGTCGCCGCTGCGCAGCACGGCGCCGGGCCGCCCGTCCACGTCGCCCATGCGGAGCGCCATCTGCACCCACAGCTTCGCCTTCACCCGTGCCGCCATGCCAAGCTCCCAAGCAGTCGCAAGGCTCCATGTGGCGCGCGCCGCGCCGCATCCCAGCCGGGTCCCTTGAAGCCGGCGCAAGGCGCTGCCACAACTGGCGGAAGGAGGCTGCGATGGCTGATCCCAAGACCCTGACGCCGGCGCAACGCGCCTACGAGCAAAGGCGGGCCGACAAGGCGGGCCAGTCGCTGGAAAGCTGGCTGGACGCGAAGCAGAAGCGCGCCGCCGCCGAGGCCAAGTCCGCCGCCCCACCGCCGCCGAAGAAGAAGCCCGGCCTGATCTCGCGCCTGCTGGACCGCGCGCACAAGCCGCTCTGAAAATCGTCGCCGCCCACGCGGATTGGAGCGTCGAGCCGGCCAAGCGGTGGATGGCGCTGGCGCTGCCGGCGGGTGCGGGCTGGGCGGTGCAGGCGGAGCCGGTGGGCAACGTTTCGACGCTGCTCGCGCGGTTGCGTGCCCACGCGGGAGGTGCGCCGGTCGCGCTGGGCGTCGATTTTCCGATCGGCCTGCCGCGCGCCTATGTCGCCCGGCACCTGGACGCTTGCCCGGCCCTGTCCCTTTCCGGCGGCTTCCCGGGCTTCCTGCGCGGGCTGGCGGACCGGCCGGAATTCCTGTCGGTGTGCGGCTCGCTGGCCGAGGTCGGGCCGGCGCGTCCGTTCTATCCCATGCGCGGCACGCGCGGCATGACGCGCTTGTCGCACGCGCAGGCGCTGGGGCTGGACAGCGCGGCCGGCCTGTCGCGGGCCTGCGACCTCGCGACCCCGCACCGCCCGGCGGGCGCGCCGTTGTTCTGGACGCTTGGCGCCAACCAGACCGGCAAGGCGGCAATCGCCGCGTGGCGCGACCTGCTGCTGCCGGCGCTGGCCGGGCCGCAGCCGCCGGCGCTTTGGCCGTTCGACGGCGCGCTGCGGCTGCTGCTGGCCGAAAGCCGGGTGGTGCTGGCTGAGCCCTATCCTGCGGAGGCAATGCGGCCGCTCGGCCTCCGCA
>CAXUIQ010000596.1:0-2620 GCA_964250815.1 uncultured Acetobacteraceae bacterium | reverse complement strand
TGCAGCGCATCAGGAAGGTCGCGACGTGGGCGGGCGCGTGGCGCGGCCGGGCCGCGGTGCCTTCCAGCGCCGCCGCCAGCCGGGCGAGCAGGGCGGCGATGTCGCGCGTGACCTGGGCGCGGCGCAGCGCCGGGTCGAGCGACTTGGGATCGAGCCAGACCCGGCGCAGCAGCGCGCGGATCTCCGGGCGGCGCAGGTCCGGCAGGTAGATGCGGAACCGCTCGCGGTCGGGGAACTGGGCATAGTGCTTGCCGGTGCCGGAGAAGTCGGCATACAGGTCGAAGCAGAACCCCACGTCGCACACGAGGAGGAACGGCGGCCAGCCTTCCTCCGGCGGCAGGTCGCGGGCGTAGCCCTCCGCCTGGCCCTTGGCCTTCTGCATGTAGCGCACCCAGGCCGGGGTGTTGCGGACGTTGGCCCGGTGCTGGGCCTCGCTGTGTCCGCCGAGGGCGGCCTGCCGGTGCGGGGTCGCGCCCTGCTTCGCCTCGCACACGAAGCAGCCGCGGCGGTAGAGGTCGATGCGCCGGCTGCTGGTGCTGCCGTCGTCCTCGTGCCGGGTGACACCGCGCTCGAACCGGTAGTCGCCGCCGCTGCCGCTGGCCGGATCGGGCCGCGGCAGGCCCAGCACGTCGCACAGCTCCGACAGGAACAGGGGGCAGTTGGCCCGCTCCGCCATGGCGGTGCCGTCCCAACGGCCGATGAACGCCTCGACGGCATCGGTTGCGGCACTTTCGGCTTGGCGGGCGGGACCGAGTGCTGCGGCTGACATCGTTACGTAATCAACACTAAATGCTGATTGCGTCATGCCAAGATTGGTTAGGCGCCCTGAGAATTTCGCCTTTTAGGCGAGGCTTGCCGCCTGGCTACTTGGCCGGCAGAAAGACCTCGATGGCCTGGTCCTTCCAGGCCCAGGGCCGATCCGAGAAGTTCTCGATCCGCCAGGTATAGCCCATCTTGCCGAGTTCCTTGCCAAGCCGGCGCGCCAGCGGATGGTCCCCGGCGGCGTAGAAGCGCACCACCGCCTCCGGCCGCGCTTCGGCGACCGGCCCGACATCGACCTGGTCCGGCGGGATGCCGCTCTGCGCCGCCAGGCGGCTGGCGATTGCAGCGCCTCCCTCCGCCCGCGCCGGATGCACCACCATGGCCGCCCGGGTCCGCGGGGGGTCCGATTGCGCCGCGCCACCGGACGGCTGGACGCCCGGCGCCGGCGGCATGGGCTGGGCAGGCGCACGCCGCGGGGATGCCGGGGCGGCCGGGCGCCCTGCCGCCACGGGCTTGCCGCCCGGCGGGGCGGGCGTGGCGGCCGGCCCCCGGTCCAGGGCCAGGGCCGCCGCTTCCAACGCCGCGTCGCTATCCTCGAAGCGCTCGGGCGGCCCCAGGACTTCCAGGATGAAGGCCAGCGCCACGGCAAGCGCCAAGATGGACAGCCAGAACCGGACCAGCGGCTGCCATCGCGAGGCGAGCCGGTACTCGGCCAGGCTCAGGGGATCGGCCGGACCCGGCACGGTCCGCACGACCGCCCGCGACCGTCCCCTGGGGTCGTCGCTTCGGGGCCCGCGACCCAGGACTCCGTGTCGTTGCATGACGCCGTTGCATCCTCTTCTCGGTGGCGGACCCTGCCCGGGGGCCGTGAAGTTCAGGCCGGGACCATCGATGGCCGGCGGCGCGATCCGGATCTGCGCGCCCGTGCCCGCGCCCCCACGCCGGCCTGCCGGGCTGTCTTGCAGGGCCTTCTAATCAGCGTTCCAGACCGAGCAAACAAAGGACCTGGAGACTAGCAGCATTTTGCGCAGCCGGCATCGGCGCACGGCCGCGGCACGGGTTGGATAGGTCAAAGGCCACCATCTGTCACGCCGGGCAGCCGGATTTGTTTGTGACGAACACAGAACAATTTGGCGGATGCGGGAAACGGCGCGGGTTCTTTGCCGTTTCCGCCGCGGCTGCATGCCCGATGCTGCGCCGGGCGGACGGGCCGGCGTTGCCGGGCCGGGGAGGGTGCGCTAGGGTCCCGGCTCCATGAAACGCCGCCACCTCCTGCTGGCGCCCTGCGCCGCCCTCGCCTTCCGCCCGGCCCGCGCGGCAGACCCGCTGACGGTCATGGCGGCGGCAAGCCTCACCGACGCCTTGCAGGCGCTCGGCAACGCCTGGGCCGCAAAGGGCCACCCGGCGCCGCGCCTGGTCTTCGCCGCGTCCTCCACCCTCGCCCGGCAGATCGAGCAGGGCGCGCCCGCTGACCTGTTCGCCTCCGCAGACGAGCCGTGGATGGACTACCTGCAACAGCGCGGGCTCGTCGTGCCGGACACCCGCACCAGCCCGCTTGGCAACCAACTGGTGCTGATCGCGCCGGCGAACCAGCCCGGCGGCGACATCGCGCTCGCGCCCGGCGTGGACCTGCTGGCGCGGCTGGGCGCGCAAGGGCGGCTCGCCACCGGCGACCCGGCCAGCGTGCCGGTCGGCAAGTATGCCCAGGCGGCGCTCACCAAGCTCGGCGCTTGGGACGCGGTGGCACCCCGCCTCGCCCGCGCCGAAAGCGTGCGCGCGGCGCTGCTGCTGGTGGAGCGCGGGGAAGCGCCGCTCGGCATCGTGTACGCGACCGACGCCGCCTTGTCCAAGGCCGTAC
>CAXUIQ010000595.1:0-2629 GCA_964250815.1 uncultured Acetobacteraceae bacterium | reverse complement strand
CGGACGGCATGGTGGTCAAGACCGACACGCCCGTGGTGCGCCAGGCGCGCCGGGGGGTGATGGAGTTCCTGCTGATCAACCATCCGCTCGACTGCCCGATCTGCGACCAGGGCGGCGAGTGCGACTTGCAGGACCAGGCGTACTCCTACGGCATGGACCATTCCCGCTTCGCCGAGAACAAGCGGGCGGTGAAGGACAAGTACCTGGGTCCGCTGGTCAAGACGTTCATGACCCGCTGCATCCACTGCACCCGCTGCATCCGGTTCAGCAGCGAGGTCGCAGGCGTGGCCGAGATGGGCGCCACCTCGCGCGGCGAGAACATGGAGGTGGGCACCTACATCGAGAAGGCGCTGACCAGCGAGCTGTCCGGCAACCTGATCGACATCTGCCCCGTGGGCGCGCTGCTGAACAAGCCCTACAGCTTCACCGCGCGCCCGTGGGAGCTGCGCAAGACCGACAGCGTCGATGTGCACGATGCGCTCGGCGCCAGCATCCGGGTGGATGCCCGCGGCTCCGAGGTGCTGCGCGTGCTGCCGCGCACCAACGAGGACGTGAACGAGGAATGGCTCGGCGACAAGTCCCGGTTCAGCCATGACGGCTTGAAGCGCCGCCGCCTGGACAAGCCCTGGGTGCGGCAGGACGGCAAGCTGCGCCCGGCGAGCTGGCCGGAGGCGTTCGGCGCCATCGCGGCCAAGCTGAAGGGCTTGCCCGGCGACCTCATCGGCGCGGTGGCGGGAGACCTGTGCGACGCGGAGAGCATGGTGGCGCTCAAGGACCTGATGGCGTCGCTCGGGTCCGAGAACCTCGATTGCCGCCAGGACGGCGCGGCGCTGGAAGGCGGGCGGCGGGACTTCTACACGTTCAATACCACGGTGGCAGGGATCGAGGACGCGGACGCCATCCTGCTGATCGGCAGCAACCCGCGGCGCGAGGCGCCGGTGCTGAACGCCCGCATCCGCAAGCGCATGAACGGAGGCGGATGCCTGGTCGCCTACGTCGGGCAGCCCGCCGACCTGACCTACGCGGCGCGGCACCTGGGCGAAGGCATGGCGGCCATCGAGGGCGCAGCCGAGATGCTGCGCGATGCAAAGCGGCCGATGATCATTGTCGGGCAGGGCGCGCTGCGACGCCCGGACGGCGCCGCGGTGCTGGCGGCGGCCTGGTCGCTCGCCGCGATGGTCGGCGCTTTGACCCCTGAGTGGCACGGCTTCAACGTGCTGCACACCGCCGCCGCCCGGGTCGGCGCGCTCGACCTCGGCTTCCTGCCCGGCGCCGGCGGCAAGGCGCTGCCCGCGATGCTGGGCGGCGGCGTCGATCTGCTGTGGCTGCTGGCGGCTGACGAGTTCGACACCTCGGCCATCGGCGCCGACACGTTCGTCGTGTACCAGGGGCACCATGGCGACCGCGGCGCCGCCCGTGCCAACGTGATCCTGCCCGGTGCCGCCTACACGGAAAAGGGCGGCACCTACGTGAACACGGAGGGCCGGGTGCAGCGCGGCTACATCGCCACCCAGCCGCCGGGCGAGGCGCGGGAGGACTGGGCCATCCTCCGCGCGTTCAGCGCCGTGCTGGGCCGCCCGCTACCCTACGACACCATCCAAGGCGTGCGCGACCGCTTGGCCGCCGTGAACCCGGTGTTCGCGACGTTGCAGGACTTGCCGCGCCGCGGCTGCACAGACCAGGCCGGGCCGTCCGGCGACCCGGCGGCTGTCGGGCGCGAGCCGTTGCAGCCGGCAGTGGCCAACTACTACCAGACCAACGCGATCAACCGGGCCAGCGCCACCATGGCCGAATGCACCCGCACCTACGTGGCCCCGCTGCTCCAGGCGGCGGAGTAGGCAGCCGTGAGCGCGTTCATCGCCACCCCGTTCGGCACTCTGCTGCTGACGATCGTGCAGACGCTGGCGATGCTCGTGCCGGTGCTGATGAGCGTCGCCTACCTCACCCTGGCGGAGCGCAAGGTGCTGGCGGCGATGCAGGCCCGCAAAGGCCCGAACGTGGTGGGGCCGTTCGGCCTGTGGCAGCCCTTCGCCGACGCGCTGAAGATGCTGACCAAGGAGACGATCATCCCGACCGGGGCGAACCGCATCCTGTTCATCGTCGCGCCGCTCTTGACCATGACGCTGGCGATGATCGCCTGGGCGGTGATCCCGGTGAACGACGGGTGGGCGGTCGCCGACATCAACGTGGGCATCCTGTACCTGTTCGCCATCAGCAGCCTCGGCGTCTATGGAATCGTCATCGCCGGCTGGGCCAGCAACTCGAAGTACGCCTTCCTCGGCGCGCTGCGCTCGGCGGCGCAGATGGTGAGCTACGAGGTCAGCATGGGCTTCGTCATCGTCACCGTGCTGCTCTGCGCCGGCAGCCTGAACCTGACGGACATCGTGCGGGCGCAGGAGCACGTGTGGTTCTTCATCCCGCTGTTCCCCATGTTCATCGTGTTCTTCATCTCGATCCTGGCCGAAACCAACCGCGCGCCGTTTGACCTGCCGGAAGGCGAGAGCGAGATCGTCGGCGGGTTCCACGTCGAGTACGGCGCGATGACCTTCGGCCTGTTCTTCCTCGGCGAGTACGCCAACATGATCCTGATGTCGGCGATGACGTCGATCCTGTTCCTGGGCGGCTGGCT
>CAXUIQ010000594.1:1932-2633 GCA_964250815.1 uncultured Acetobacteraceae bacterium | reverse complement strand
CCGGCCACAGCGGCTTCGACCCGATCAACGAGCCTGCCGACCTCGTGATCATGAGCTCGGCGACGGACGACTTCCATTCCGACCCGAGCCACGTGCGGGGCGGGCCGCTCGTCGTCAACGCCCTGGAACTGCCGCCGGGGGGCACGGAAGCGCGCGGGGTCCCGATCCGCTCCTTCCGCGCCTACGAAAGCAAGACGTTCGACTACCAGGCGGAGTTCGGGCGCGACCCCGACGCCAACGCCCTCTACCACTTCACCCTGGGCGGGCTGCGGGTGCTGCACATGGGCGACATCGGCAACCCGGTCGCCCCCGAGCACCTCGACGCGCTGCGGGGGCAGGTCGATGTCCTGCTGGCGCTGACCGGCGAGCACGCGACCATCGCGCTCGACGACCTGGACGAGGCGATCACGGCGATCGGCCCGCGCGTCGTCATCCCCATGCACTACTTCCACCCGCGCGGCGTCCTGAAGATCGAGCCGGTGGAGCGCTTCCTCGGCCGCCTCCCGCCGGAGCGCGTCACGCGGGTCGGCGGCCCGGAGCTGGAGCTGACGCCCGAGACGCTCCCGGCCGACGCGCCGCACGTCTATGTGCTGGAGCAGTCGCGCTGATGGCCGTGCTGCTCTACGAGCACCCGCTCTCGTCCTACGCCCAGAAGGTCAAGATCGCGCTGCGCGAGAAGGGCGTGGCGTTCGATGTGGAGA
>CAXUIQ010000594.1:0-1922 GCA_964250815.1 uncultured Acetobacteraceae bacterium | reverse complement strand
ATACCCCCAGCATGTCGCCCGCCGGCCGCCGATTGCCAAGCCGGCGGATCAGACCAGTTCGAGCGGTTCG
This sequence comes from uncultured Acetobacteraceae bacterium, assembly GCA_964250815.1. Lineage (GTDB taxonomy): Bacteria > Pseudomonadota > Alphaproteobacteria > Acetobacterales > Acetobacteraceae > CAHJXG01. The sequence continues at coordinate 1,852 of CAXUIQ010000594.1, read as the reverse complement.
CGGCTCTGCCGTGTGGCTGTCGCCGCCTCGGTCAGGCAGGTCCCCAATGGCTTCGGCCGCGGCGGCTGCGGCGGGGCCCGCGGGCGGGGCCCCCGGCCGCGCCGCGGGGCCGTGCGCCGACGCCCCGCGCGCCGAGGTGCCGGTGCTGGTGGACGGGGCGGCGCGCATCTTCGAGAGCACGGTCATCATGGAGTACGTCGAGGAGCGCTGGCCCGACCCGCCCTTGCTCCCGCGCGACCCGGCCGCCCGCGCCGCCGCGCGCATCACGGAGGACGTGTGCGACACCCAGTACGAGGCGGTGAACTGGGGCTTCGGCGAGGTGCTGTGGTTCCGCCGGGCCGCCGGCCCGCTGGGCGAGGCGCTGCGGGCGGCGGCGGCGCGGCACACCGCCGTGCTGCAGGACTGGCTCGGCGCGCGGCTCGGGGACGGGCCTTGGTTCGGGGGCGCGTCGTTCGGCTGGGCCGACGCGGCGGCGGCGCCCATGGTCAACCGCTCCGTTTACTACGGCCTGGGTCCGCCGCCGGAGGGCGCGCTGGCCCGCTGGCACCGGCGGGTGCGGGAGCGCCCGTCGGTGGCCGCCACCTTCGCCGAGTTCGACGCGGCGGCGGCCCGCATGGCGGCGGCGTCCGAGCTTTACACCACCGGCGGGCGGCGGCGGGAGTACCGCGACCACCGGCTGGAATGGATGGTCAAGTCGGGCGGGATCGAGGTGGTGCTGGCCGGCCTGCGCGACAACAACATCCGCTTCCCCTGGCCCAGCGCCTCGTAGCCCGGCTCCGCGATCCCTGCCTTGCCCTGGAGGCTCCGCCATGCCCGACCATCCGCCTTCCCTGCCTGACGAGCTGCTGGCCCTCCGCGACAGCATCGACAACATCGACGCCGCCATCATCCACATGCTGGCCGAGCGGTTCCGCTGCACCCAGCGCGTCGGCGTCATGAAGGCGGAGCATGGCCTGCCGCCGGCCGACCCGTCCCGCGAGGAACGCCAGGTGGCCCGCCTGCGCGCGCTTGCCGCGACCGCGAAGCTGGACCCGGAGTTCGCCGAGAAGTACCTCGCCTTCGTGGTGCGCGAGGTGATCCGGCACCACGAGGCCATCCGGCGCGCCGAGCTGGCGCCGGCTTCCGTGGGCCTGCAAGCCGCGGACGGCCGGCACGGAGGCTGAGCCGGCAGGACGGCAGCCGTCGCGGCCTGCGCGCGTCCTCACGCCTTCGGGAAGTCGGTGGCGAGGCCCACCTCGCGCCAGGCCTCGATTTCCGCCAGCGTCGTGCGCAGCGCCTTTGTCACCGCCTCCAAGCCGAAGGCGCCGAGGACGAGGTGGCGCGGCGGGTCCTCGGCCTCGGTGACGTGGATCATGGCCTCGGCTGCGCGCACGGGGTCGCCGGCCTGGCTGCCGCTGCCCCCGGCGGTGGATTTCATGCGGGCGCCCGCCGTTGCGGCGTAGTCCGCGATCCGGTTCGGCGTCTGCCGCAGGGAGCGCCCGGCCCAGTCCGTGCGGAACGGCCCCGGCTCGACGCACGTCACCTTGATCCCGAGCGGCCCGGCCTCGGCCGCCAGCGCGTCCGACCAGCCCTCCACCGCGTGCTTGCTCGCGGCATAGTAGCCCGAGCCAGGAAAGCCGACGAACCCGGCCACCGAGGACAGGTTGAGCACGTGGCCGCGGCGGCGCGCGCGCATGCCGGGCAGCACGGCCCGGGTCAGGGCGAACAGGCCGAACACGTTGGCGTCGAACTGCGCCCGGATCTCGGCGTCCTCCCCTTCCTCGACCGAGGCCTGGTAGCCGTAGCCGGCGTTGTTGACGAGCACGTCGATCGGCCCGAAACGCGCTTCCGCCTCGGCGACGCTCCCCTTCAC
>CAXUIQ010000593.1:0-2656 GCA_964250815.1 uncultured Acetobacteraceae bacterium | reverse complement strand
CTGCGCAGCAGGTCCGACAGGTCCTCCAGCCGGTCGGCGACGACGTGCACCACCTCCCCCTCGCGCTGCACCCGCCCGTGGCAGGCGACCATGCCGGCGGTCAGCACCAGGCGGCGCTGCCGGGCGTAGCGGTCGGGCCACAGCACCAGGTTCGCCACCCCCGTCTCGTCCTCGACGGTGATGAACATGACGCCCTTGGCCGAGCCGGGCTTCTGCCGCACCAGCACGATCCCCGGCACCACGACGCGCCGCCCGTCGCGGAGGCGGGCGAGGTCCGCGCACGCCGCCATGCCCTGCGCCTGCAACGTCGCCCGCAGGAACGCGACCGGGTGGGGCCGCAGGCTCAGCCCGGTGCTGCGGTAGTCCTCGACCACCTCGCCGCCCGCGCGCATCGCCCGGAGCTGGTCGAGCCGCCGGCCCGCGTCGGCTGCGGCGAACAACGGCAGGGGGGCGTCGGCCAGGCCGCGGACCTGCCAGAGCGCCTGGCGCCGGTCCAGGCCAAGACTGCGGAAGGCATCCGCCTCCGCCAGCCGCTCCAGCGCCGCCCGCGGCACGTCCGCCCGGCGCCAGGCCTCCTCCACGCTGTCGTATGGCTCGGCCCCGCGGTGCGCCACCAGCCGCGCCGCATGGGGGTTGGCCAGCCCCTTCACCATGCGCAAGCCCAGCCGCACCGCGGCGCCAGCGAAACCAAGTGGTTTGCGCGACCGGCCCGCCGGCCCCCGCGGTTCCAGCGTGCAGTCCCAGCGGGAGGCGTTGACGCACACGGGGCGGACCTCCACCCCGTGCTCCTGCGCGTCGCGCACCACCTGCGCCGGGGCGTAGAAGCCCATCGGCTGGCTGTTCAGCAGCGCCGCGCAGAACACGTCGGGGTGGTGGCACTTCACCCAGGCGCTGGCATAGGCGAGCAGCGCGAAGGAGGCGGCGTGGCTTTCCGGGAAGCCGTAGGAGCCGAAGCCCTCCAGCTGGGCGAAGGTCCGCTCGGCGAAGTCGCGCTCGTAGCCGCGGTGAACCATGCCGCCGACCAGCTTGTCGTGGAAGCGCGACACGCCGCCCGTGGCCTTGAACGCCGCCATCGAGCGGCGGAGCTGGTCCGCCTCGCCCGGGGTGAAGCCTGCGCAGTGGATGGCGACCTGCATCGCCTGCTCCTGGAACAGCGGCACGCCCAGGGTCTTGCCCAGCACGCGGCGCAGTTCCTCCTTGGGATACTCGGGTTCTTCCCGGCCCTCGCGGCGGCGCAGGTAGGGGTGCACCATGTCGCCCTGGATCGGGCCGGGCCGCACAATGGCCACCTGCACCACCAGGTCGTAGAACGCCCGGGGCTTGAGGCGGGGCAGCATCGCCATCTGCGCCCGGCTCTCGATCTGGAAGGTGCCGAGCGTGTCGGCGCGGCGGATCATGGCGTAGGTCGCCGGGTCCTCGGCCGGGATGGCGGCGATGTCCATGACTGGGGCGCCAGCCATGTCCACGCCCCCTGCCCTGCCTTGTTCCTCCAGCAGCGCGAACGCCCGGCGCAGGCAGCCGAGCATGCCGAGGCCGAGCACATCGACCTTCATCCACCTGAGCGCGTCGATGTCGTCCTTGTCCCATTCGATCACCTGGCGCCCGGCCATCGCCGCCGGCGCGACCGGCACCAGGTCGTCGAGCCGGTCCTGCGTCAGCACGAAGCCGCCCGGGTGGGTGCCGAGCTGGCGCGGAAAGCCGACCAGCTCCCGCGCCAGCTCCAGGGCGAGGCGCAGCCGGTGGTCGCCCGTGTCGAGGTTCAGCGCGGCGGCGTGGTCCTCCCCGACGCCCTCCGCCCCGTCCCCGCCCCAGACCTGCGAGGCGAGCGCACCCGTCACGTCCTCCGGCAGCCCCAGCGCCTTGCCCACGTCGCGGATGGCGCCCCGGGGACGGAAGCGCATCACGGTGCAGCACAAGGCGGCGCGGCCGCGGCCGTAGCGCTCGAACACCCACTGGATCACCTCCTCCCGCCGCCCGCTCTCGAAGTCCACGTCGATGTCGGGCGGCTCCTGCCGCTCGGCGGACACGAAGCGTTCGAACAGCAGGCCGCTGCGCACCGGGTCGATGGCGGTGATGCCGAGCACGAAGCACACGGCGGAGTTGGCGGCGGAGCCGCGCCCCTGGCACAGGATGCCGCGGCTCTGCGCATAACGGACGATGCTGTGCACCGTCAGGAAGTAGGGGGCATACCCCAGCGCCGCGATCAGCCGCAGCTCGTGCCGGAGCTGGCCCTCGACGTCGGGCGGCAGGCCCTCGGGGTAGCGGCGCGGCACGCCCTCCCGCACCAGCCGCTCCAACGCGTCTTGCGGCGTCTCGCCCGGCGCTTCGCTTTCGTCCGGATACTGGTAGCGCAGCTCGGACAGGCTGAAGCGGCAGCGCTCCGTGATCTCCGTTGTCCGCGCCACGGCTTCGGGGTAGGCCGCGAACAGCCGCACCATCTCGTCCGGCCCTTTGAGGTGCCGGTCGGCGAACCGCTCGCGGCGGAACCCGGCATCGTCGATGGTGCAACCCTCGCGGATGCAGGTCAGCACGTCCTGCAAGATCCGCCGTTCCGGCACGTGATAGAGCACGTCGCCGGTCGCGACGGTGGGCACCTTTGCCGCCTGCGCCAGGTCGGCGAGCTGCCGCAGCCGCACCGCATCCCCCGGTCGCCGGC
>CAXUIQ010000592.1:0-2657 GCA_964250815.1 uncultured Acetobacteraceae bacterium | reverse complement strand
TTGTTCGGGAACACGATGATGTCCGCCTGCTTCAGGTTGGCACGGGCGAAGCGTTCGTTCGTGCCGCCGGGGTTGGTGATTACGCGGACGCCGGGCTTGTCGATGTCGGCTATCGAGGCGAAGCGGGCCTGATCGGCACAGCGCGTGATCGGCGTCTTGCCGCTTCGCATCACCGGGCTGGAGAAGAAGGCCGTCTTGGCCCGGTCCAACGTCACCGTGATGCCGCCCATGCCGATGTCGTATTTCTGGATTTGCAGGTCCGCCAGCAGCGTGGGCCATGCGGTCGGCACGATCTCCAACCGGACGCCCAAGGCTTGGGCCAGGCTTTCCGCCATGTCCACGTCCAGCCCCTCGAACCGGCCGGCTTCGTCCTTGATGGAAAAGGGACGGTAGTCGCCGGTCAGGCCGACGCGGACGCTGCCGCGGGCCAGGATCGCGTCAAGCACCGATTGCGCGTGGGCCGGCATGGCAATGGTGATGAGCACCAGGAAGGCTGGCAGCAGCCTGGGAACCATGGACCTCACTCCTTGAGCATGTCTTCGATCCCCGCGGCGATGGCGAACAGCCGGGCGTCGCCGCCGGTCGCGCCTATCAGCATCAGTCCCACCGGCGCGTCGCCGGGCCGGTTCGCAGGGATGCTGATGCTGCACCGGTCGAGGAAGTTGGCCAGGGACGTGTTGCGCAGGACGAGGCCGTTGGTCCGGACATACTCGGCCTCGTCCTCCAAGGCGTCGATGCGGGGCGGCAGGATCGGCGCGGTCGGCATCGCCACCGCGTCGAAGGGAGCCGTCGTCGCGTCCATGCTGGCGCGGATCTGGACGCGGGCGGCTTGCAGCGCGACGAGTTCGGACCCGGTCATCGCCGCGCCGCGCTCGATCCGCCTGCGCACCCGCTGGTCATAGGCATCCGCCTGCTCGGCAAGCAAGGGCCGGTGCCAGGCATAGGCCTCCACTGGCGCCAGGCCGCCCCCGGCGCTCGCCGCGGCGATGCGCTCGAATTGCGGGAAGCTCAGGTGCGTCACCCGCACGCCCAGGTTGCCCAGCCGGTTGAGCGCGCGGCCGAACACCTCCGCCACCACGGGGTCCACGCCCTCCATCACCATGTTGCCCGGCACCGCCAGGCGGAGGCCGCGCAGCGCCATGGGTACGACCGGACGCGGGACCTGCCCCGCCAGCACCGCATCGACGACCGCGCAGCACCGCACGCTGCGCGCCAGCGGCCCGACGCTGTCGAGCGAAGGCGCCAGCGGCAGCACGCCGGCCAGCGGCACCCGGCGCGCGGTCGGCTTGTAGCCTACCACGCCGCAGAACGCCGCCGGAATGCGGCAGGACCCGCCCGTGTCGGTGCCGAGCGCCGCAAGAGCCATGCCGTCGGAGACCGAGACCGCGGCGCCCGAGCTGCTGCCGCCGGGAATGCGCCCGCCGGGTCCCTTGGCGTCGCGCTGCCACGGGCTGCGCGGCGTGCCATGGTGCGGGTTGATGCCGAGGCCGGAAAAGGCGAACTCCGTCATGTTGGTGCGCCCCACCGGCACGAAGCCCTGCGCCAACATGCGGGACACGGCGGGCGCATGGGTGCTGGCGGGCTTCGCCCCCTTCAGCGCAACGCTGCCGGCGGTCGTCACCTCGCCGGCCACGTCGAACAGGTCCTTGAGGCTGACGGGGATGCCGGCGTACGGGCCGGGCGCGCGGCCGACCCGGCGCAGCGCGTCCATCGCATCTGCGCTCGCCTGCGCCTGCTCCGCATAGACGGCAATGAAGGTGCGCCCGCCCTCTCCGCCGGGGTCGGCGATGCGCTCCAGGCATTGGTCGATCAGCGCGCGTGCCGTGGTGCGCCCGGAGGCGAGGTCGGCTGCGGCCCGGGTCAAGGTCAGCATCGCCGCACCCTGCCGCGCGGTTGACCGTGGGGCAAGCCCGCGGAACAATGCGCCGCTCACGCACGCTGCCGAGGGCGCCATGGCCGAACATCCCGCACGACCCGTACTGATCACCGGCGCGAGCGGCGCGCTCGGCCGCAGCCTGGCCGCCTACCTGGCGAGCCTGGGCTGGCCGCTCCGGCTGACCGACATCGCGCCGTTCCCGGACGCGCTGCCGGACGGCGCAGAGTTCACGGCGGCGGACCTGAACGACGGGGTGGCCCTGCTGCGCCTGGCGGAAGGCTGCGGCACCGTCCTGCACCTGGGCGGCGTCGCGACCGCGCAGCCGTTTGAGGACGTGCTGGGACCCAACATTCGCGGCCTGTATCACGTGTATGAGGCCGCGCGCCGGGAACGCGCCCGGGTGGTGTTCGCCAGCAGCAATCACAGCATCGGCTTCCACGAGCGCAGCACCGTGCTCGACGCCGATTGCGACTTCCGGCCCGACAGCTTCTACGGCCTATCCAAAGCTTATGGCGAGTTGATGGGCCGGCTGTATTGGGACAAGCACGGCGTGGAGAACGTCAACATCCGCATCGGCTCCTGCTTCCCCGAGCCGGTCGATGACCGGATGCTGGCGACCTGGCTGTCCTACGCGGACCTGCACCGGCTGATGGAGCGGTGCACGCTGGCCGGGCCGGTCGGGCACTCGGTGGTATGGGGCGCCTCGGCCAACGCGCGCATGACCTGGTGGCGGCGCGACCAGCGGGCGCGGGTCGGCTGGACGCCGCAGGACAGCGCGGAC
>CAXUIQ010000591.1:0-2658 GCA_964250815.1 uncultured Acetobacteraceae bacterium | reverse complement strand
TTAACCACCTGTCCGAAAAACGGGGACCACCTCACAAGAGGCCGAAGGAGCGTTTGACCAAGTTATGCGTTCGGGCAGCACGAACGTAGCTGACCTATTGCGCGCGACCCGTTCTTTCCTCGGCGACAACGACATGGTGGCCTATCTGGCCATGATGGCTGTAAGGCTGCTGGACCGTAAGTGTTGCTCCGCGGCCATTGTTCCTGGTTGAGGGTTGAGCGTGGTTGGCTTGCTTGAGGTGGGAAGCTTCGAGCTGGCACTATGTTTGACGGCAAGGATGGCCTGAAGGCGGAGCATCGCCGGGTTGAGGTGCTGACGGGTCCGGGCCGGCGATGGCGCTGGTCGGCGGAGGACGAGGCGCGGATCGTCGCCGAGGCGATGGCGCCAGGGGCGGTGGTGTCCGAGGTGGCGCGGCGACGGCAGCTCAGCTCGCAGCAGGTGTCCGGGTGGCGGCGCGAGGCGCGTGCGGGCTTGCTGGCGCTGCCGGCGGACGGGGCTGTCGCCGGCCTGCTGGTGCCTGACTTCGTGCCAATCCTGGCTGAGCCGGCGGTGCCGGCTACAGTGCCGGAGGCGGCCTGCGTTCCCGCGGTTGAGGTCGAGATTGCCGGCGCGGTTGTGCGCGTGCCGCCCGGCATGGTGTCAATGCCGCTTGAATGCTCCCCGAAGCTACCGGTTGAAATCTCCCCAGTTCGGGGCGGTGATCAGCCGCTGATCTGATCTTCGCTCCTGTCCTTTGGTGGCCTGCCACGGCGCTTGGCGAGCGGTGAGGGCGGCGCGGCGGGTTTGGCGCGCATGGTGTCGGGCACAAGGCTGGCGTGCTGGCGCATGCGGTGGCTGCTGCCCTCGATCTGCACGACGGTTGCGTGGTGGAGCAGCCTGTCCAGCAGGGCCGCGGCGACGACGGGGTCCCCGAAAACCTGATCCCATTCACCGAAACCGCGGTTGGAGGTCAGGATCATGGCGCCGCGCTCATAGCGGGCGTTGACCAACTGAAAGAACAAGTTGCCGCCGCCGGGTATGACGGGCAGGTAGCCGATCTCGTCCACGATCAAAAGCTGCGGCCGGCACAGGAACCGCAGCCGTTCGCGCAAGCTCCCGTCCCGCTCGGCGCGGGCGAGTGCGGTGACCAGGTCGGCGAGGGTCATGAAGTAGACGCTGCGGCCGGCGCGGACCGCCTCGACGCCCAACGCCACGGCAAGGTGGGACTTCCCGGTGCCGGGCGGGCCGAGGAGGTGCAGCACCTCGCGCCGGTCCACGAAGCCGAGCTGGGCGAGCGCCTGCACGCGGCCGCGATCGAGCAAGGGCTGGAACGAGAAGTCAAAGCTGTCCAGCGTCTTGACGGCGCCGAGGCGCGCCATGCGCAGTGCCGCCTTGACCCGCCGGCCTTCCCGCCAGCCCAGTTCGTCCGCGAGCAGAGCCTCGATCGCCTCCACCGCCGAGGTTTCGCCGCGCTCAAGCTGCTGCACGACGCCGCCCAGCGCTTCCAGCGCGCGCGGCATGTGCAGGCCCACCAAGTGCCGGCGCACCCGCTCCAGGGTCGCCGGCGCCGCATCAGTGTCCCGCTCCCTCATGCCGGCACCTCCTCGGTCGCAGTGCTTGCCCCGGCCGCCAGGCGCTCGCCGACCGCGGCATAGATCGCCAACGGCCGGCGCGCGACCTGATCGCCAGGGCGGCTGGGAATGGGTGCCCCGATGCGGGCGTTGGCGGGCTGCCGCACAGCGGCGCGAGGCGCGGCGCGGTGGCCAGCCGCCAGACGGCGCCCGCCATGACCCTCCAGCACCGGGTGGGCCGCGACCAAGCGGCCCTCCTCGAAGATGCGCACCTCGTGGGCCAGCGTGTGCACCTCCACCGCGCGCCGGCGCGTCGTGTCCGGCACGCTGTAAAGGTTGCCGCCGACCGAAACCATGCCGTCGCGCGTCACGCGCCGGTCTCAGCCGCAAACGCTGCGCGTTTCGGCGGAGCCGCAGCACGGCCTGGAACGGCCCGGCCGGCAGCGGCTTGAGACGGGGTTGTTCTTCGGCGAAGTGCTCGCACACGACCCGCCGCGTGGTGGCATGGGTGCGCGTATTGGCCACCCCGTCCAGCCATTGCCGGACCTGGCCGTTGAGGTCGTCCAGGTCGCGGAAGCTCCGGGCCAGGAAGAAGTCCTCGCGCCCGTAGCGGAACGGGCGCTCGACCTTGCCCTTGCTCTTGGCCCGGTAGGGGCGGCATGCCCGGGGCTGGAAGCCGTAGTGCCGGGCGCAGGCCACCAGCACCGGGTTGTAGACCACGCCCGTCTCGTCCTCGCCGCTGACCGCCGTGCGCATGCGGTGGTAGAGGATCTCACCCGGCACGCCGCCCAGCGCCTCGAACGCGGCGGCGTGGCAGCGCAGCACCGCCTGCAGGTCCTGGTGGGCGACGAACCGCGCCCAGATCAGCCGCGAGTGCCCCAGCACCATGGAAAACAGCCACACCACCCGGCTCACGCCGGGCTCGGCTGCGAACTCGGCGCGGAAATGGGCGAAGTCCACCTGCGCCTGCTGACCCGGCGGGGTCTCGAACCGCTGCTCGAAGCCGACCGGCGTTTGAGGGCGCACGGTGCGCAGGAAGTCCGTGAGCTGGGTATAGCCTCCCCGGTAGCCCATGGCCCGCAGCTCGCGCAGCAGCCGGCTCGCCCGC
>CAXUIQ010000590.1:0-2665 GCA_964250815.1 uncultured Acetobacteraceae bacterium | reverse complement strand
AGTCCCATCAGTGCTTGCGCACGGCAAACACCCAGACGACGCCGCCTTGCGGCACCGCGTCGCCCCGGTAGTCCGCGCTCACCTTGGCCAGGCTGTCCTGCATGCGTTGGGCATCGACGCCCCAGCCGCTCTGCACCGCGATGTACTGCACCCCGTCCACCTCGTAGGACACCGGCACGCCGGTCACGCCGCTGTTGGTCTTCTGCTCCCACAGCACCTTGCCCGTCTTCGCGTCGAAGGCGCGGAAGTCGCGGTCGTTGGTGCCCCCCATGAACACCAGGTCGCCGGCGGTGGCGAGCACGGGACCCCAGAGCTGGCTCTTGGCGAACGGGTGCGTCCAGGCGCGCTTGCCCGTCGTCATGTCCCACGCCTGCAGCTCGCCCACATGGTCGGCGTTGGGCGCCAGCGTCAGGCCGATGTCCTCAAGCCCGGCGCCCATGTAGAGCTGGCCCGGCACGTAGTCCATCGGCTTGCCCGACAGCGTGCCGCACAGGTTCTCGTTGGCCGGGATATACACCATCTTGGTCTGCGGCGAGTACGCCGCCGGCGGCCAATCCTTGCCGCCCCACAACGACGGGCAGAAATCGACGCTCTTGTTCAGCCCAGGCTTGCGCGCCTCGTCGTAGCTCGGCCGCCCGGTCTTCTTGTCGAGCGCGGTGAACACGTTCTGCCGCACGAACGGCACGCCGGACACGAAGCTGATGCCCTCGTCGCCGCGTTCCAGCGTCCACAGGTAGCCGTTGCGCCCGGGATGCACCATGCCCTTGATGGTCCGCCCGTCCCGCTGGATGTCGATCAGCATGGGCGGGTCCACCTCGTCCCAGTCCCAGCTGTCGTTCCAATGGTATTGGTGCGCCGACTTGATCGCCCCGGTATCGACGTCGATGGCCAGCACGGAGGAGGTGTTCAGGTTGTCTCCGGGCCGCGCGTTGCCCATCCACGGCGCCGCGTTGCCGGTGCCCCAATAGGCCGTGCCCTCCTTCGGGTCGTAGGTGCCGGTGATCCAGATGGAGCCGCCGCCGGTCTTCCAGGTGTCCCCGGTCCAGGTGTCGCTGCCGGGCTTGCCAGGCTCCGGGATGGTGTAGGTGCGCCAAACCTGGTCCCCGGTCTTCGCGTCGTAGGCCGCGACCAAGCCGCGCACGCCGAACTCCCCGCCGGAGCCGCCGACCATGACCTTGCCGTGCGCGACCAGCGGCGCCAGCGTCATGTAGTGGCCCTTGCGGTAGTCCTCGACCTCCTTGGCCCAGACCTCCTTGCCGGTCTTGGCGTCGAGCGCCACCAGGAAGTCGTCCACCGTCGCCACGTACACCCGGTCGCCCAGCAGCGCCACGCCGCGGTTGGTCGGATGGAGCTGCGTCAGGTCTTCCGGCAGGTCGCGCTTGTAGCGCCAAAGCTGCTCGCCGGTCTTGGCGTCCAGCGCGATCACCTGGGCCTGCGGCGTGGTCACGAACATCACGCCGTCGTTGACGATGGGCGGCGACTGGTGCCCTTCCAGCACCCCGGTCGAGAGCGTCCAAACCGGCACCAGGTCCGCCACGTTGCTTGTGTTGATCTGGTTGAGCGGGCTGTAGCCCTGGCCGTCATAGGTGCCGCGGTACATCAGCCAGTTGCGCGGCTCCGGGTTCTGCAGCCGTTGCTCGGTCACGTCGCTGTAGGACTTCACCTCCGCCCGAACCACGCCCGACATGCCGGCCAGCCCGGCGAATGCCGCGCCGGCCAAGAGCAACCGTTTGAAATGCTTCATCGTCCCCTCCGTTTTGGAATTTTCGGCACGAACCGCTTAGGCCGTCTGCCCTCCTATCCTGCCCAGGAAGGGTTGGGCGACCTCCAGCCCGCCGTCGGCCGACACCCGCAGCGGCAGCGGCGGCAAGCGGCGCTGCGCCGGGCCGCCCACCACCCGCCCGCCGGCGCGCGGATCGAACTCCGAGCCATGGCAGGGGCAATGCAGGATGCCCGCCTCCTGGCGCCATTCGGTTACCGGGCATTGCGCGTGGGTGCAGGTGGCGGAGTACGCCAGCACGCCGTCCGCCGCGTGGGCCAGCGTTTCGGCATCCAGGCTTTCAGGATCGAAGCGCAGCAGCAGCACCTGGTTCAACCGCGAGCCGTCGCGCACCGCGCCGCTTGCGGGGTCCTTGGCCCAGGCCAGCAGTTGCGGCGCGGAAAGGGGGATGTCGCCGGGACGGAGCGGCGCCGCATCCGACGCCTTGGCGCTCACCAGCAGGTCGCCCGCAAGCGGGCGGAGGTTGCGCGCCGGAACCTGAGCCTGCGCCGCGCCGTAGCAGCCGCTCAGCGCCAAGCCGAAAGCGAGCGCCTCCCGTCGAGTGCGGACGCCCCTCGGTTGCATGACGTCACACGTCATCCACCCCTTCTCCCCTCAAAAGCCACTCTGCCGGTAGCCGCTTCAGCGCAGCCTACACGCCGTACGCGAAGAGGAAAGCGCAAAGCCGCCCGGCCAAAACATATGCCGAATTTGTTACCGCAGGGGTATATTGGAATTTTGAGACTCTCACAGGCAGTCCGCCCGTAGCGCCTTGCCGCTGGAAGCCGCGCATGGCGGGCAGCAGGCGTACTTGACATCGCCCCGCATCCGACCCCTTTGCACGCCGCCAGAGGACCACGACCGCATGGCCGATCACCCGCTGCACCGCCGCATCCTGCTGCGCGC
>CAXUIQ010000589.1:0-2666 GCA_964250815.1 uncultured Acetobacteraceae bacterium | reverse complement strand
GCGCGGGGGCGCGGCCCCCGCCGGCCGGGGGCGCCGCCGCTCCGCCTGGACCCGGCGGCCATCGGGACCGGCGCGGGACGGACGCTGTGCGAGTACGAGGCACGGGTTTTGCTGGAGCAGGGCGGCGTCGCGCCAAGCTCCGGGCTGCTGGTGCGTGGGCGCGGCGCCTTGCGGGCGGCCGGCGAGGCCGCGGGCTGGCCGGTGGCGCTGAAGATCCAGTCGCCCGACATCCCGCACAAGACCGAGGCGGGCGGCGTCGCCCTGAACCTGCGCGATGCGGCCGCCTTGGAGGAGGCATACGACCGGATGCTCGCCGCCGTCGCGCAGGCGGTGCCGGACGCGCGCATCCACGGCGTCCTGGTCCAGCCCATGGCGCCGAAAGGGCTTGAGATGATCGTGTCGGCCACCAACGACCCGACGTTCGGCCCAATCGTGATGGCGGGGGTCGGCGGGGTCCATGCCGAGCTGTACAAGGATGTCGCCTACCGGCTGGCGCCGCTGGACGAGGCCGATGCGGCGGACATGCTGGCGGAGCTGCGCTCGGCGCCGCTGCTGGAAGGCTGGCGGGGCGCGCCGGCCGCCGACGTGGCCGCGCTGGCCGGGCTGATCGCCCGCCTGTCCCGGTTCGCCCTGCGCCGGGGCGACGTGGCGGAGGTCGAGCTAAACCCCGTCCTGGTGCATCCGGCGGGCGAGGGATGCACGGTGGCGGATGCCCTGCTGACCCTGGCCGACTGAACAAGGGCAAGACCGAGGAGGAACCGTGACCGAACCCATACTCTACCGCCAGGACGGCGGCGTCGTGACCTTGACGCTCAACGAGCCGGAAACCCGCAACGCCATCTCGCCCGCCATCGTGGAGGCCCTGGTCGCCGCCTGCGCGCGCATCAACGGGGACATGGGCGTGGGATGCGTGGTGCTGACCGGCGCGGGCAAGGGCTTCTCCTCTGGCGGCAACATCAAGGACATGCGCGACAAGGCCGGCCTGTTCGGGGGCACCCCGGCGGAAATCCGCCGGGCCTACCTGCATGGCATCCAGCGCGTGCCGCTGGCGCTGTACGACCTTGAAACCCCGGTGATCGCCGCGGTCAACGGGCACGCGGTCGGCGCCGGGTGCGACCTGACGCTGATGTGCGACATCCGCATCGCGGCCGACGACGCGCAGTTCGCCGAGAGCTTCCTTCGCGTGGGCCTGGTGTCCGGGGACGGCGGCGCCTGGTTCCTGCCCCGCGTCGTCGGGCTGTCGCGTGCCTACGAGATGACGTTCACCGGCGACTTCATCGGCGCGCGGGAGGCGGTGGACATGGGGCTGGCGTCCCGGATGGTGCCGGCGGCGGAGCTGATGGATGAGGCGATGGCGCTGGCCCGGCGCATCGCGGCGCAGCCGCCGCACTCGCTGCGCATGTGCAAGAAGCTGCTGCGCGACGGCCAGCACATGAGCCTGCCGGCCAGCCTGGACATGGCGGCGGCCATGCAGGCCGTGGTGCAGCACACGCGGGATCAGCACGAGGCCGTGACAGCGTTGTTCGAGAAGCGTCCGGCACGGTTCACCGGCAACTGACGCGGCTGCACAACGGGGGAACGAGCGACGGCCAGCACCTCGTTCTGCCTGCGCCTCCCGGGCAAGCTGGATTGGACCGTCTTCGGCCTGTGGCTCAGCATGCTGGCGCACCGGCACGGGGAGAGGCTGCTGCGCGTGAAGGGCATCCTGGACGTGGAGGACAGCGAGACGCCGGTCGCGATCCATGCGGTGCAGCACGTGGTCCACGCCCCGGAGCACCTGCCGGACTGGCCGGACGCCGAGCGCGGCTCGCGCCTCGTGGTCATCGCCCAAGGGCTGGAGCGGGACGCCGTGGAACGCTCCTTGCAGGCGTTCCACCGCATCGCGCGCCCGACCGCGAGGGCCATCGGCTGACAACGCCAATGCTGCCGCAAGCCAGGGTCTGCCGCAGGCCCAACCCGGCCGGCAGCCGCGCGAGTTGCATCCGGCGGCGGCCATGGCGGCGCGCCTCACCCACCCGGCTGCCCTTCGTCCGGCACGAGATCGACGAGGATCGGACGGTGGTCGGACGCGCCGTATGCGAGTGCCGCGGCGCCCTCGACGCGCAGGCCGCGCGCCAGGCAGCGGTCGAGGCGAAGCGGCACGACGCCCCACGCCCGGTGCGTGGCGCGGCGCGGCCCGGCATCGGCGAAGCCGGGCAGCCGCACAGCACCCAGCGCATTGAAGTCGCCGATCACCGCATGGAGCTGCGGGCGCTGGCCGAGCAGGTGGCGAAGCCCGCGGCGGTTGGCGAACTGGCCGTGGTCCAGGTGGACGCTCGCGACCTCGACGCCATCCAGGCGGACGACCAAGGCGATCCGGCGCGTGAGGCGCCGCCGCACCGGCACCGGCATGTCAAGCCGCGTGGCGGGCGGCAGCGCCACCGTCTCCGCCGTGAACGGGCGCAGGCTCCAGGCAGCCAGGCCGTGGCCGCGCCCCTCCATCTCGCGCCGGGCATAGCTGCCGCCGAGTGCGTCCGGCAACGGGTCGATGCGAGCTGTCGCCTCCTGCAGCAACACCAGGTCGGGACGGTGCGCATCGACCAGGCGGCGGATGTCATCCACCCCCGCGCCGCGTTTACGCAGCAGGTTCCAACTCAGGACCCGCATCGGGCACCCCGGCGCGGGGC
>CAXUIQ010000588.1:0-2698 GCA_964250815.1 uncultured Acetobacteraceae bacterium | reverse complement strand
GAGGCCGAGCTTCCCGACCAGCGGCATGTAGCGCCGCATGATGGCGTAGCGGCCCCGCGCACCGCCTCGACGTGGGCGGCAAGCTCGTCTCGCGTCTGGTGCAGGTCCTGCAACATGCCGCCCGACAGCTCGAACTGGCCGGCCGGCTCCAGCGAGATGGACGCGCTCCGGTGGACGCCCTGCCCTTTCAGGCCGATCGGCAAGCCATGCTCCAGGATGAGCTGCCAGTCCTCCGGGTCGGCCGCGGCCAAGCCTTGCAGCAACGCGCGGATGCCGTCAGGCTCGTACGGCGGGGGCCGCAGGTCGGATGCCTGGAAGCCGAACTTCTCATGCTCCGTGCCGATGCGGTACTCCGGCTTCGGCTTGCATCCAGCGGCGATGTAGTCCGCCAACTGCTGGACCGAGCCGATCGGCGTCGCGTCGGCGTCTCCGGGATTGGACATGGCGTGCAGGCATCCTTGGTGGCAGGCGGCACACCAATGCCGCGCGCCAGGGTTGTCAAGCGCAGGCCGGAACCCGGTCGTTACGCCCGTATCAGGGTGCCGATGCCGCCTTCGGTGAACAGTTCCAGCAGGCAGGCATGCGCCATGCGGCCGTCCAGGATCACCGCGCCCCGCACGCCCTTGCGCACGGCGTCCACGCAGGTCTCGACCTTGGGGATCATGCCGCCCGAGATCACGCCGCCCGCGATGCCTGCCTCGGCCTCCGCCACCGTCATGTCCGGGATCAACTGCCGGTCGGCGTCCAGCACGCCCGCCACGTCCGTCAGCATCAGCAGCCGCTGCGCGCCCAGCGCCCCCGCGACCGCGCCGGCCACCGTGTCGGCGTTGATGTTGTAGGTCTGGCCGTCCGCTCCCATGGCGACGGGCGCGATCACCGGGATCAGCCCGGCGCCGGTCAGTGCGTGGACCACCCGGACGTCCACGCTTTCCGGCTCGCCCACGAAGCCCAGGTCCAGCGCGCGCTCGATGTGGCTGCCGGGGTCGCGCACCGTGCGGGTCAGCTTGCGGGCGCGGATCAGGCCGCCGTCCTTGCCGCAGATGCCCACGGCCAGGGCGCCCGCGATGTTGATCAGCCCGGCGATGTGCTTGTTCACCGTGCCGGCCAGGACCATCTCGACGACTTCCACCATCGACGCGTCGGTGACGCGCAGCCCGTCCACGAAGCTGGACGGGATGGCCAGGCGCTCCAGCATCGCGTTGATCTGCGGCCCGCCGCCATGCACCACGACCGGGTTCACGCCGACCTGCTTGAGCAGCGCGATGTCGCGCCCGAACTGCGCGGCCAGGGCGTTGTCGCCCATCGCGTGGCCGCCGTATTTCACCACCACCGTGATGCCGGCGTAGCGGCGCAGGTACGGCAAGGCCTGCACCAGGGTGTCGGCCCGGTCGGCGGCGGCCTGCAGTTGCTCGCGGGTGAGTGCCATGCGGGTTCCCTACCGGGGCAGCGCGCATTTGGTCAAGCGGAGGGTCAAGCGGGCAGTCCGAGGCCCGCAAGCTCGGCCCGCAGCGTTTCCATGCCCAGCCCGGTCTCGCCGCTGGTGGCGAGCAGGCCCGGATACGCGGCCGGGTGCTTGCGGATCAGCGCGGACGCTTCCTCCTGCTTGCGGGCGAGCGGCCCGGGCTTGACGCCGTCGGCCTTGGTGAGCACGAGCTGGTAGGTCACAGCCGCCCGGTCCAGCAGGTCCATCACCGCCAGGTCCGACGCCTTCATCTCGATCCGGCTGTCCAGCAGCAGGACGACCCGGCGCAAGGTGGGCCGGCCTCGGAGGTACTCGAACATCAGCCCCTGCCAATCCTCCTTGATCTCCTTCGCCGCCTGGGCATAGCCGTAGCCCGGCATGTCCACGAGCACGAGCCGCCCGCCAAGGTCGAAGAAGTTGAGCTGCCGGGTGCGCCCCGGGGTGTTGGACGCGCGGGCCAGCGCCCGCCGCCCGGTGAGCGCGTTCACCAGCGTCGATTTGCCGACGTTGGACCGCCCGGCGAACGCGACCTCCGGCAGCCCAGGCTCGGGAAGCTGGTCCAGGCGCTGCGCGCCGTGGAAGAAGCGGCACTCGGCGGCGAACAGCAGCCGCCCGGCCTCGATTTCCTCCAAGCCGGGCGGGCGCGGCCCGACGGCTAGGAGCGCGCCATCCGCGGGATCGCGAGGCGTGTCTGGCGCATGATCATCCATTGCTGCCCGATCGTGAGAAGATTGTTCCAACTCCAATAGATCACCAGCCCGGCGGGAAAGCTCGACAGCATGAAGGTGAAGATGATCGGCATGAACTGGAAGAGCCGCGCCTGCACCGGATCGGGCGGCGGCGGGTTGAGCCTCTGCTGAAAGAACATTGTGGCGCCCATGATGAGCGGCCAAACGCCCAGGTGCAGCAGGTGCGAGTAAGCGGCGGGATCGAACGGCAGCAGGCCGAATAGGTTGAACACATTGGTCGGATCGACCGCCGACAGGTCGCGGACCCAGCCGAAGAACGGCGCGTGGCGCATCTCGATGGTCACGAAGATGACCTTGTAGAGCGAAAAGAAAACCGGGATCTGGACCACCATCGGCAGGCACCCGCTGGCCGGATTGACCTTCTCCGCCTTGTACAGGCTCATGATCTCGCCCTGCATCTTGGCGGGGTCGTCCTTCAGACGCTCGCGGATTTCCTGCATCTTCGGGCCGAGCAGCTTCATCTTGCTCATCGACTTGTAGGACTTGT
>CAXUIQ010000587.1:0-2704 GCA_964250815.1 uncultured Acetobacteraceae bacterium | reverse complement strand
GCGTCCACCTCGATGTCGAACACGTCGATGCCGGCGAACTTCTTGAACAGGACGGCCTTGCCCTCCATCACCGGCTTGCCCGCCAAGGCGCCTATGTTGCCGAGGCCCAGCACCGCCGTGCCGTTGGAGATCACCGCGACCAGGTTGCCGCGCGCCGTGAAGTCCCGGGCCGTGTCGGGGTCGGCGGCGATGGCCTCGCACGCCGCGGCGACGCCGGGCGAGTAGGCGAGGGCCAGGTCGCGCTGCGTCGCCATGCGCTTGGTGGGTTCGATGGCCAGTTTGCCGGGGCGCGGCAGCCGGTGGTAGTCCAGCGCCGCCTTACGGAAGTTCTCGTCCATTGCCACCTGTTCCCTTGCCGGGGTCCTCTAGGTTGGGCCGGACGCGGCGGGAAGGCAATGTGGGGATGGGCCGGTTAGGAGGCGCAAGAATGCGGTCGAGAAGACTCGAACTTCCACAGGGTTTCCCCCACAAGCACCTCAAGCTTGCGCGTCTACCATTTCGCCACGACCGCACCGTGCCCGGGGGCGGCACGCCGTCTCCGGTGCCGGGCGTATAGCGGATGATGCCGCTCGGTTCAACTGCGCCCGAGTCAACTGGCCCCACCGTGTCGGGCACGCTCGATTGGCGCGTCGAGGAGGGGCTGCTGCCCTACCCGCAGGCGCTGGCAGCGATGCGCGCCCGTGCAGACGCGATCCGCGCCGGCGAGGCGGGCGAGCAGGTGTGGCTCGTGGAACATCCGCCGCTCTACACCGCGGGCACGTCGGCCAAGCCCGGCGACCTCGCCATGCCCGGACGCTTCCCGGTGTTCGAGGCCGGGCGCGGCGGGCAATGGACCTATCACGGCCCCGGCCAGCGCACCGCCTACGTCATGCTGGACCTGACCCGGCCGCACGGCCACGTCCGCCCGCGCGACGTGCGCGCCTTCGTGCACGGGCTGGAGGAGTGGCTGATCCGCGCGCTGGACCGGTTAAACGTCCGGGGAGAGCACCGGGAGGGACGGGTCGGCATCTGGGTCGCGGACCGCACGGCCGGCACGGAAGCCAAGATCGCCGCCATCGGGGTCCGCGTGACCCGCTGGGTGAGCTGGCACGGGGTGGCGCTGAACGTGGAGCCGGACCTTGGCCACTTCGCCGGCATCGTGCCCTGCGGCATCGCGGAGCACGGCGTCACCAGCCTGCACGCGCTCGGATTGCCGGTGACGATGGCCGACGCGGATTTGGCATTGCGGGCGGCGTGGGGTGAGGTGTTCGGGTAGAATTGCCTCGCATCACCGAGGAACAGACGGCGTCCCGTTTTCATGCGAAACTGCGCCTGGAGGGGAGAGGATCATGCCGGACGGGCTTTATGAATATGATGCCCTGGCTTGGGCCGAACGCCAAGCCGACCTGCTGCGGCGGCTGGCAGCAGGCGAGCGGGTGAACGACGAGGTCGATTGGCCCAATGTGATCGAGGAGGTGCAGGACGTGGGACGGTCGGCACTGCGGTCTTGTCGAAGCCTGTTGCGGCACGCCATGACGCATTTGCTCAAGCTGCACGCTTGGCCCGCAAGCCGGTCCGTCTCGCATTGGCGTGAGGAAACGGAAAGCTTCATTGATGACGCAGAGGACTGCTTTGCCCCATCCATGCGGCAGCACATCGACCTCCCCGATCTTTACAGGCGGGCTTTGAAGCAGTTTCGGCTTGCGACGGACGACAGCGGTGCCCCCCGCCCGGTGCCCGCAACCTGCCCCTTTGTGCTGGACGATTTCTTCTCCTCTGATGCCGACGTCCAAACCTTGGCGCAGAAGCTCGGCACTCGCTAAGCCGCCCTGACCCGGCGCAGCAGCAGCCGCGGCAAGCGCCCGTCCAGGAACGCGAGGCCGGCTCCGATCAGCGTCATGCCGCGAACTGCCGCGGCAGCAGCGCCTCGTGCAACGCCAACGCGCCGAGCAGGATGGCGCTGGCCGGGATCAGGAACGTGACCAGCAACAGGTTGGTCGCGCCGGCCAAGGCAAGGATGCGGAAGTATAAAACATAGCCCAGCGCCGTGGGCAGCAGCCCGACCCCCAGCACCGCAAGCCAGGTCCCGGCGTGCGGCGGCGCCAGGTCCCAAGGATGGTCCGCCAGCAGCATGACCGGCAGCAGCATCAACGTGGAGGCGCTGACCTGGCCGGCCGCGGTGGCGAGCGGCGCGATCCCCATGCGCCGGAACCGCCGTCCGAAGATGCCGGCAAAGGCGTAGGAAAGCGCCCCGGCGAGGCAGGCAAGCTGCGCCAAGACCTCCGCGCCCGAGCCTGCCAGCACGTCGGCGCCGACCATCACCGCGACGCCGGCGAAACCGATGGCGACGCCTGCCGCCTTCGGCCAGGTCAGCTTCTCGTCGGCGGTGCAGGCGTGCGCGGCCAGCACGGTGAACAGCGGCGTAGCGGCGTTGAGGATCGAAGCCAATCCGCTCGCGATGCGGTGCTGGCCCCAGCCGATCAGCACGAAGGGCACGACGTTGTTGAGCAGCCCCATGCCGAAGAACGCCGCCCAGGTGCTGGCCTGCGCCGGCATCCGCTGCCCGAGCACGCGCATCGCCGAGAGCAGCGCCGCCGCCGCCACGGCGACCCGGAGCCAGACCAGCGTGAACGACGGCAGCTCGCGCACCGCGACGCCGTTGAAGAAGGTTGAAGAAGAAGGAGCCGCCCCAAAGCGCCGAAAGCGCCAGCAGCATCGCCCGCCC
>CAXUIQ010000586.1:0-2707 GCA_964250815.1 uncultured Acetobacteraceae bacterium | reverse complement strand
GCGAGGCAGCGCGCCACGTCCCGCGCGGCCGGGCCGCCGTAGTCGAGCCGGAGCAGGGCCAGCAGCCCGTCGAGGTCGGTGAACCCCACCGCGAACTGCGGCGCGCCCGGCGCGCTGAGCCGGAGCGCGGTGGCGGCGGCCGTCACCGCCTCCGTGAACCCGGCGGCGTCGAACCCGTGCGCGCCGTCATGAAAGGCCGGGAGGTTCAGCACGAAGCCCGGGGGCGCCCCGCCGCCGCCGTGCCACACCGGCGCAGTCGGCGCGGCCTGCCGGCGCAGCAGCAGCGCATGGAGCCGGCCGGCCAGCGCGTCGTCCCCGGCGTCCCGCGCCCGGGTCGCCACGGGGCGTATCCAGCCATCCGCGGCCCGCGGCAATGTCACGCGGCCCTCGCCCGGCGCCAGGGCCGCCAGGGCGCTCGCTGCCCGGTCGTCCCAGGACGCCGGCAGGGTCATGGCGCGTTCCGGCGCGTCCGGGTCGGCGCCGGCCGCCGTGTCGCGCATCCGCACGCCGCGCCAGATCCGAGTGGTCTTCATGCCGCACCCATGGTCCGATGCTACGGGCTGAGCCGCCGGGGGGAAAGACGAATCTTGAACGGCGGACCCGGCCCGGCGAAGCGCGATGGACCGCGCCGGCCGGGTCGCCTATACCGTCCGCATGGATGTTGGCACCCGCTTGTTCACCTATTTCCGCGGACGGCCCGTGGGCACGGACACCGAAGGCAACCGCTACTTCGAGGAAAAGCGCGCCCGCCCCGGCCTGCCGCCCCGCCGCTGGGTGCTGTACGCCGGGGAAGCCGATGCGAGCAAAGTGCCGGCCGAGTGGCACGCCTGGCTGCACTACACCACGGCCGAGCCGATCCCGCTGTCGTCGCGCAAGTTCTGGCAGAAGCCGCACCAGGCCAACCTGACGGGCACGCCGGGGAGCTACCGCCCGCCGGGGCACGACTACCGCGGCGGGCACCGCGCGCCGTCCACCGGCGACTACGAATCATGGACGCCGGGCAGCTAGGGCCATGGCGGGATCGAGGCGGAGCGTCGCCGAGCTGGCGGCCGGGGCGGCGGTGCTGCTCGTGACGGCGGGGTTCGTGGCCTATGCGGCAAGCAACACCGGCCGCGGGGTCAGCAGCGGCATCCGGCTTTCGGCGAAGTTCGACAACGTGGGCAGCGTCGGCTCCGGTGCCGACGTGCGCATGGCCGGGGTCAAGGTCGGCAGCGTGGTCGCCACCGACATCGACCCGCAATCCTACCAAGCGGTGGTGCACTTCACCTTGCAGCCGGACATCAAGCTCTCGGACGACAGCAGCGCCGCGATCTCGACCGGCGGCCTGCTGGGCGGCGGGTTCATGAGTCTCAGCCCCGGCGGCAGCGACAAGATGCTCGGGGACGGCGGCGTGATCACGATCACGCAATCCGCCACGAACCTTGAGGACCTGCTGGGCAAGTTCATCTTCAACGTGGGCAGCCTGGCCGACGCGACGCAGAAGTCGCTCGACCAGAACAAGGCGAAGCCGCCCAAATGAGTCCAGGATGAGCAACGTGCCGGACCGCTGGCCGACGCCCGACGGCAACGCGGTGTCCTGCCGGGAAAAGCTGCGGATGCTGGAGGACAACCATGCCGAGGCCGCGCAGGTGCTGCAGGATGCCTTCGAGGACGCCGTGCTGATGGGCGTGGACGAGGCCGCGATGCGCCAGATCATGGCGGACATGGTCGCGGGCCTGCGCAGCCCGAAGCGCGGGTGACATGCCGGTGATGCGCCGCTTGCCGCTGCTTGCGCTGCTTGCGGCATGGGCCGCGCCGGCGCTGGCCGCGGGGCCGCCGTCGCCGCCCGTGTCGTCCCCCGACGCCTGGCAGCCGCGCGACACCGCCGAGCTGTCCGTGCTCGACAAGGTGCGCGCCCAGCCCTCGCCGCTGACGGTGCGGGTGGGGCAGAGCGTGTCCTGGGGGTCGCTGACCATCACCCTGCGCGGCTGCGTCGCCCGCCCGCCCGACCTGCCGCAGGACAGCGCGGCGTTCCTGGAGGTGACGGACGGCCGGGCCACCGGCGCGGCCTTCCGCGGCTGGATGCTGGCCAGCGCGCCGGCCTTGTCGCTGATGGAGCACCCGATCTACGACCTGCGGGTGACGTCGTGCCATTGAGCGGTCCGCTCAGCGCATTGCAGCCGGCCCGGTCGGCGCTGCTGCTCGACATGGACGGCACGCTGCTGGACATCGCGCCCACGCCGGACCAGGTGCGGGTGGCGCCGGGCTTGACGGAGGCGCTGCGCCGGCTGCGGGACGCCATGGGCGGGGCGCTCGCCGTGGTGACCGGGCGCCCGATCGAGCAGGTGGACGGGCTGCTGGCCGATGTGCCCTACGCCGTCGCCGGGGAGCACGGCGGGGCCATCCGGCACGCGCCCGGCGCGGAGGTCGTCCGCGCCAGCCTGCCCACCCCGCCCGTCGAGTGGGTCATGGAAGCGGCGCGCATCGCGGACGCCCACCCCGGCGTGCTGCTGGAGCAGAAGCAGCGCGGCTTCGTGCTGCACTACCGGGCGGCGCCGGAGCTGGGGCCGGCGCTGCGCGACGCGGCCCTGGCGCTGATCGCGCCGCAAGCGGACCGGTTCCAGTTGATGGAGGCGCTGATGGCCTGGGAAGTGCGCCCGCGCGGCGCAGACAAGGGCAGCGCCGTGCAGGCTCTCATGACCGAAGCGCCGTTCGCCGGACGCCAGCC
>CAXUIQ010000585.1:0-2709 GCA_964250815.1 uncultured Acetobacteraceae bacterium | reverse complement strand
ATCTCGTAGGCGACCCCGTCCACGCTGACGCGCGCGTCCCCGCCCACGACGCGGCGCTCCGGCTCGCGGGCGAAGGCGCAGTAGCGCTCCCAGGCGCACATCGCGCGCACGCCGGTCTCGGGCAGGTTCGCCAACCAGTCCTCGGCCCGGTTGTGCGGCTCGGCCCGGTGCTGCTGGCCGTTGTAGCTGGCGAGATACCGATGAAGCCACAAGTTCGCCTCAGCCTCGTTCTCGGGCTTGTGGAAATGGTAGAGCGTCTCGTGCGCCTCCTTCACGGTGCGAAACGGGCGCTCGACCTTGCCCTTGCTGCGCGCCGTCACGCGCCGCCCGTCCTTGCCGGCCGGCAGGTGCGTCATCGGGTGCACGCCCAGGCAGTCGAGGACGCGCTGGAATACCAGGCTCTTCGCGATCGGCCCGTTATCCATGTAGAGCGCATCGGGGATGCCTTGGAGCACGAGGCCGCTGTCCTCGGCTTTGGCCGACATGGCGTTGAATAGGAAGCGCAAAGCGGCTTCCACGTCCTCGCCGTACACGCACCGGTACTCTTGGTAGGCGACGCCGCTGCGGTCATCGACCACGCTGTAGAGCATGAGGGTAGGGGCACCCCGGCCGGGCTCGCTCCAGAGCGGGTGGGGCACGTGCTTGAGGTCCGACGGGCTGAGGTCGAAGTGCCACAGCTCGTTGGAACGCCGAGCCTGGAAACGTACTGCGGCCGGCGCCCGCGCGAGGCGAACCTGATCGTAGCCCCACTGGCGCAGGTAGCGGTCCGCAGTCGGCCGGGTCAGCGCGCCGGGTGGAAGGCGGACCAAGCCGTCCGGCGTCTCGACGCCGTGCTGCTCCATCAGGTCCAGGGCGCGGGCGGTCGAGAGATGGCGGCCCTTCTTATTGGTCGTGCGGAGCTTGAGGGCGGCGATGATTTCGCACCAGCGTTCCAGCTCGGCGACGGGCACCTTGCGCGGCTGGCCGCGGTCGGCGCGGCGCACCGGGCGGGGTCGGTGCAGGGTGCGGAGCTGGCGGTAGAGCATCGTGGCAGAGACGCCGTAGAGCGCGGCGGCCTGCTCGACCATGCGGGCGCGGTCGGGGTGACGGCCGGGCAAGGTGTCCAGGCGACGGCGCAGGCCGACGAGGGCTTCGGGCGGCACCGTGCAGCGGCCGCCCACGGCCACTACCCGGCCCCGAGCGCACGATAAACGCTGGAACGGCCGATACCGAGCCGGCGTGCGATGGCGGCTGGCCGCAGCTTCTCGTCGTCGTGGAGGCGCTTAATCTCGGCCGCGTCGATGCTGGGCTTGCGCCCGCGATAGACCCCGCGCGTCTTGGCGAGCGCGATGCCTTCGAGCTGGCGCTCGCGGCGCAGGTTGGTCTCGAACTCGGCGAACACGCCCAGCATGTCCAGGAACGCCTTGCCGGCAGCGGTGCCCGTGTCCACTGGCTGCTCGGTCGCGCGCAGGGCGACGCCGCGGCCCTTCAGCTCGTGCACGATGTCCTGCAAATCCTTCAGCGAGCGGGCAAGGCGGTCGATGCGTGTCACGACCAGGGTGTCGCCGGGCTGCACGAAGTCGAGCAGCACTTGCAGCTCGGTCCGACCGTCGCGGCGGGCTCCACTGGCCGTCTCGGCGCGGATCACGTTGCAACCGGCCGCGCGCAGTGCTTGCTGCTGGACGGTGAGGTCTTGGTCGAGCGTGCTGACGCGCGCGTAGCCGTAGGCCGCCATTGGTGTCCCGGCAGGGTCTAGACCAGGAAACGCTACCGTTCCAGAATACCGGAAGCAACCCTAATGGCACGGGGAAAGCGTCCTACGCCGGTCTGCCGGTGGGGTATACCCAAACGGAACGCCCTACGATCACCGACCGTGAGCAAGCGGCCATAATGTCGAGCACCGATCAGCGAGCGCGAGCATGGAGGCAGATTGTGTGAGCAGAGACCCTGACCTGCGATCACTCAATTCGAGCAGAATTCGGCGATGAAGGCGAGCACGGCCGGCGATAATGTCGAGCCGCTACATCTAGGCCGGTGCGAGCCGGCCTGGCACGCAGCGGGGCGGCGCGCTATGTGATACCGCCGGTTCGCGAGGTGATACGGGAGACTTGGAATGGCGACGCTGGTCACGAGCAAGGGGCAGGTCACCATCCCCAAGCCGGTGCGCGACCTGCTCGGCATTGCGCCCGGCAGCGCGGTCGAGTTCGAGGTGGCCACGGACGGCCGGGTGGTGCTGACCAAGGCCGGTGCCGCCGCGGCCAGGCAGCCCCTGAGCCGGTTCGAGCGGCTGCGCGGTGCGGCCGGGCAGGGCGGCATGAGCACCGACGAGATCATGGCTCTTACCCGCGGCGGCGACGCGGGCTGAGCCGCCCGGGCCGGGGTGGCGACGCTCATCGACACCAACGCGCTGCTCGACCTGGCCACCGACGACCCGCGCTGGGCGGAATGGTCCGTGCGCCAGCTCGAGGCGGCGGTCGCGCGCGGGCCCCTGCTCGCCAGCGACATCGTCTACGCCGAGCTGTCCGTGCGCTTCGCGCGGGTCGAGGACGTGGACGCGTTCGTGGCCGAGGCGGGCGTGGCGATGCGCCCCGTGCCCCGGCCCGGTCTGTTCCTGGCCGGCAAGGCGTTCCAGCTCTACCGCGCCCGGGGCGGGGCCCGCACCGGCGTGCTGCCGGATTTCCTGGTGGGCGCGCACGCCGCGGCGGCCGGGTTGCCCCTGCTCACGCGTGA
>CAXUIQ010000584.1:1350-2720 GCA_964250815.1 uncultured Acetobacteraceae bacterium | reverse complement strand
CCTCGAACTCGCCGACCGCGTGTTCACCTTGGAGGGCGGCCGGGTCGGCTTCGCGGGCCCCGTCGAGGCGCTTCATGCCGACGACGCGTTGCCCCGTGCGTATTTCGGGTTGGATTAGGGTGTGGACTCATTGAAGCCAGTGTATGAGAGCGACTGCAAGGCAGACGCCTGCGAGGAAGTTTCGGGCGAGCTTGTCGTAGCGAGTTGCGATAGCCCGCCAATCCTTGATGCGGCAGAACGCGCGCTCAATCAGGTTTCGTGCCCGGTAGGCATTGGCATCGAACGGAAGCGGTCGGAGCCGCCTGGGCATGTTTGGCACCACGACCACCGTGCCCTGCGCGGCCAGGAAGTCGCGAAGGTGGTCCGCGTCGTAGGCTTTGTCGCCCAGCAGCCAACCCGGGGCAGGCACAGCCGTCAGCAATCCGAGGGCGGCCTTGATGTCGTGCACTTGGCCGCCGGTCAGCATCAGGGCGTAGAGCCGGCCTTGCCCGTCTGCGAGGGCGTGGATTTTCGTCGTCCGGCCACCGCGCGAGCGGCCGATCGCCTGATTTTGCTCCCCCCTTTTGCGCCGGAAGCCGAGCGGTGCGCGCGAACGGCGGTGCTGTCGATCATGGCAATGACGGGCGGGTCCGAACACCCCGCCAGCCCGGCAAGCAACTCCTGCCAAAGGCCGCGCTTACTCCACCGGTTGAACCGGTTATACACCGTCGTGCGCGGACCATACGCTTCCGGCAGCGCTCGCCAGCGCAGCCCCTCTCGGAAACGATGGACAACGCCGCTCAATATGCGGCGGTCGTCCTCGCGCGGCTTGCCTCCAAGGTGTGGCAACATCGGCTCCAGCACCGACCATTGCTCGTCACTAAACCAAAACAGCTCCGACATCCCTGGGCTCCTCCCCGGAACCTTGAATCAGAACCGTCGTGACCACCGCAATGAGTTCAGAGCCTAGTCTAACCTCACGCGGCCTGCAGCTTCGTGGCAGTGGTAAGCAACCCGACCCCGGCGCGATAAACGCCGCGTTCGCCCGACACCGCTACGAACCGCTCGGTCACGCCGAGGGTGGTTTCCGCCCCACCCAGGTACAGCAACCCGTCCGGCGCCATCTGCCGGGCAATCGCCTCCAGCACCCGGCGCTTCGTTGGTGCGTCGAAATAGATCAGCACGTTGCGGCAGAACACGATGTCGAAGTGCCCGAGCGGGGACAGGTCGGACAGGAGGTTCCATTCCTGGAACCGGACCCGCGCCCGCACGGCCTCCACTACGCGCCAGTTCGGCGGCTCCTTGCGGAAATGCTTGACCAGCATCTGCATCGGCAGGCCGCGCTGCACCTCGAACTGGCTATAAAGCCCTTCCCGGGCGCGGGTCCGGTT
>CAXUIQ010000584.1:0-1340 GCA_964250815.1 uncultured Acetobacteraceae bacterium | reverse complement strand
AATGTCGGTCCCGACAAGCTCCACCGGGCGATCCCCGAGAAGCGCGCGAGCTTCGGCGACCAGCATGGCGAGCGAGTAGGCCTCCTGGCCGGACGAGCTGGCGGCCGACCAGATGCGCAGCGGCACCCCGGGCAGCCGGACGGCGTGGAACGCTGGAAAGGCGTGGTCGCGGACATGCGCGAACGGCTTTTGGTCTCGGAAGAACAGGCTTTCGTTGGTGGTCATCGCCTCGACCACGGCGGCGGCAATCGGCTCGGCCCCGGGGCGGAGCAGGCGTGAGGCGAGGGCGGCGAGATCGCGCAAGCCCTCCCGCTTCAGGATGGGGGCGAGGCGAACCTCGAGCAAATACATCTTGTCCGGCCCGATCACCAGGCCCGAGCGGGCGCGGAGCAAGGACGCGAGCTGATCGAACGCCGCCTGCCTCACCGACGCTCCTCCAGCTTGGCCGGGCCGTGGCGGAGGATATCCCGCACGTAGGGCGCGATTGCGGGCAACGGCAGCACGGCGCGGCAAAGCCCGGCTTGCGCCACGGCGCCGGGCATCCCCCAAACGACGCTGGTGGCCTCGTCCTGCGCGATCGCGACGCCGCCCGCTTCCACGACGTTGCGCGTGCCTTGAAGCCCATCATGGCCCATGCCGGTCAGCATGACGCCGAGCACCCGCCCACCGCAGGCCTCGGCCGCGCTCCGCAGCATCGGGTCCACCGATGGCCGGCAGTAATTCTCGGGCGGCTCGGACGACAACTGCGCCCGCAAGCCGCCGCCCGGGGCCGCTTTGACCAGCAAATGCCGATCGCCGGGCGCGAGATGGACGTAACCGGGCCGCAATGGCTGGTCCTCGCGCGCTTCCGCGCACGGCATGCCTCCCAATCGCGTCAACTGTTCGGCCAGGATCGGTATGAAGGTCGCCGGCATGTGCTGCGTCAGCACCACCGGAACCGGCACGCCGCGCCCCAGCCCCTGCAATAGGGTGAACAGGGCCTGCGGGCCGCCCGTCGAACTGCCGATCGCGAGCAGCGCGGGCGCGACGACCGGGCCGGCGCGCAACGGGATGATCGGAACCGGAAGGCGCGACGGGGTGCGGCGACGCAGGCGCGCGAGGCCCTTGACCTTGAACAGCAGCTCCCGGCGGAACGTGTCGTCGGCGACCGCCGCCGTTTCCGGCTTGGCGAGGTAGTCGGCGGCGCCGCGGCGCAGCGCGTCCCTCGCGCTGGCCGCGCCGCGGGCCGGCGTCTTCTATTTCCCGACCCGCTGTAACCCCGCGATCACCACGTCGAGGAACTCGCGGGCCCGGCGGGCCAGGGCGTCCACCGCCTCCGGCGTGTCCGGCCGGGGCAGGAG
>CAXUIQ010000583.1:0-2729 GCA_964250815.1 uncultured Acetobacteraceae bacterium | reverse complement strand
CCCCGGCCCCGCCCTGTCCGGCGCGCAGGCCGCCGCCAGCGAGACCCTGCGCGGCGCCGTGGCCAGCCGCCGCTACAGCGTCACCCTGCTGGACGGCGTGACCGGGTCGGGCAAGACCGAGGTCTATTTGGAAGCGGTCGCCGAGTGCATGGCGCAGGGGCGCCAGGCGCTGGTGCTGCTGCCGGAGATCGCGCTGTCGTCGCAGTGGCTGGAGCGGTTCGAGACCCGGTTCGGGGTGCGGCCTGCGGTGTGGCACTCGGACCTCGCCTCCCGCACCCGGCGGCTCACCTGGCGGGCGGTGGCGGACGGCGCGGCGCCGGTCGTGGTGGGCGCGCGCTCGGCGCTGTTCCTGCCGTTCCCCGACCTGGGCCTCGTGGTGGTGGACGAGGAGCACGAGACCGCGTTCAAGCAGGAGGACGGCGTGGTGTACCACGCCCGCGACATGGCGGTGGTGCGGGCGCGCCTGGCGGAGGCGCCGGCGGTCCTCGTGTCCGCGACGCCCAGCCTGGAAACGCTCGCCAAGGTCGCGGCGGGGCGCTACCGCGGGGTGACGCTCGACGGGGGGCAGGGGGGTGCGGTGCGGCCGACGGTCGCGGCCATCGACCTCCGCCTTGCGCCGCCGGAGCGCGGGCGCTTCCTGTCGCCGCCCTTGGTCACGGCCGTGCAGGAGACCCTGGCGCGCGGGGAGCAAGCGATGCTGTTCCTGAACCGCCGGGGCTACGCGCCGCTGACGCTGTGCCGGGCGTGCGGCCACCGCATGCAGTGCCCGAACTGCACGGCCTGGCTGGTCGAGCACCGGGCGCGGCGCGTGCTGACCTGCCACCATTGCGCGCATGCCGAGCCGATCCCGCCCATCTGTCCGCATTGCTCCGCCGAGAACAGCCTGGTGCCCATCGGCCCCGGCGTCGAGCGCATCACGGAGGAGGTCGCGGCCGTGTTCCCCGACGCCCGCCGCCTGGTGATGGCGAGCGACACGCTGCCGGGTCCGCACGCGGCTGCGGAGGCGGCGCATGCCATCGAGCGGCGGGAGGTCGATCTCATCATCGGCACGCAGATCGTCGCCAAGGGCTGGCACTTCCCGCACCTGACGCTGGTGGGCGTGGTGGATGCCGACCTGGGCCTTGCGGGCGGCGACCTGCGCGCGGCGGAGCGGACGGTGCAGTTGCTGCACCAGGTCGCAGGCCGCGCCGGGCGGGCGGAAGCGCCGGGGGCCGTGCTGCTGCAAACCTTCAGCCCCGAGCATCCGGTGATGCAGGCGCTGGTCGGTGGCGACCTGCAGGCGTTCATGGCGGCGGAGGCGGAGGGGCGCAAGCCCGGCCATTGGCCGCCCTACGGACGCCTGGCGGCGTTGATCGTCAGCGCCGACACGGCGCAGGCGGCGGACGAGGTGGCGCGCGACCTGGGCCAGACGGCGCCGCGGGCGGAGGGCGTGCTGGTGCTGGGACCTGCCCCGGCGCCGCTGGCGATCCTGCGCGGGCGGCACCGCCGCCGCCTGCTGCTCAAGACCCGGCGCGACATCGCCGTGCAGCCGCTGCTGCGGGACTGGCTGGACCAGGTGCGGGTGCCCGGCTCGGCGCGGGTGGACGTGGACGTGGACCCGGTGTCGTTCCTTTGAAGCGTGGGCCTTTGAAGCAGCAGGCGCCGCCGCGCCCGTTGCAGCATGGGGAACCCCATGGTAGAGGCCTTCGCCCGCGGTGCGAGCGGGCGACCTTATTGAAAGTGGGCTTGTGGCTTCTGGCTCGAACTCCTCCGGCGGCACCCTTGCCGGCCGTTACGCGGCGGCGTTGTATGCGCAGGCCGACGATACCCGCGCGCTTGACGCGACCGTGGACGAGATGCAGGGGCTGGGCCGCCTGATCGACCAAAGCCCCGAGTTCCGCCGCCTGCTCGACAGCCCCTTGATCGACGTGACCCAGGCCCGCACGGCGGCGGTCGCGGTGCTGAAGGCGGAAGGGTTCAGCGAGCTGGTGCAGCACTTCGTCGGCGTGGTGGCCAACAACCGCCGGCTGGGCGCGCTGCGCGAGATCGTGGCGAGCTTCGCCGCCCTGGTGGCCAGCAAGCGCGGCGTGGTGGTGGCCAAGGTCGTGAGCGCCCACCCGCTGTCGGACGTGCAGCGCGAGCAGTTGCGCGCCCGCATGATCGAGGCCGGCTACGGCACCGTGAACATCGAGGACAGCGTTGATCCCAGCTTGCTGGGGGGCCTGGTGGTCCGCGTCGGCGCGCGCCTCTACGACACCAGTTTGAAATCCCGGCTGCAAAGATTGCAGTATGCCATGAAGGGTGCCGCCTGAGATGGAAATCCGTCCCGCCGAGATCTCGGAGATCCTGAAGAAGCAGATCGCCGCGTTCGACACCGAGCAGAACGTCGCCGAAACCGGGCAGGTGCTGTCCGTCGGCGACGGCATCGCCCGCGTGTTCGGTTTGCAGAACGTCCAGGCCGGCGAGCTGGTCGAGTTCCCCTCCGCGGGCATCAAGGGCATGGCGCTGAACCTTGAGACCGACAACGTCGGCGTCGTGATCTTCGGCGACGACAGCCGCATCCGCGAGGGCGACACCGTGACCCGCACGGGCGACATCGTGTCCGTGCCTGTGGGGCGCGGCCTTCTGGGGCGCGTGGTGGACGGGCTGGGCCAACCCATCGACGGCAAGGGGCCGCTCGCGAACGTGACGCAGAGCCGGGTCGAGGTGAAGGCGCCCGGCATCATCCCGCGCAAGTCGGTGCACGAGCC
>CAXUIQ010000582.1:0-2739 GCA_964250815.1 uncultured Acetobacteraceae bacterium | reverse complement strand
CGCCGATGTGGAAGGTCCGCATGGTGAGCTGCGTGCCCGGCTCGCCGATGGACTGGGCCGCGATCACGCCGACCGCCTCCCCGATGTTCACCGGCGTGCCGCGCGCCAAGTCGCGCCCGTAGCACATGCCGCAAACGCCCACCCGGCTTTCGCAGGTCAGCACCGAGCGGATCTTCACCGCTTCGACGCCGGAGGTCTCGATCAGGTCGGCTTCCGGCTCCTCGATCAGAGTGTTGCGCGGCAGGAGCACCTCTCCGCTGACCGGGTCCAACAGGTCTTCGACCGTGGTGCGGCCCAGGGTGCGCTCCGACAGCCCGGCCACCACCTCGCCGCCGTCCATCACGGCGCGGACGGTCAGGCCCCGCTCCGTGCCGCAGTCGTTCTCGACGATGATGCAGTCCTGCGCCACATCGACCAGGCGCCGGGTGAGGTAGCCGGAGTTCGCCGTCTTCAGCGCCGTGTCCGCCAGGCCCTTGCGGGCGCCGTGGGTGGAGTTGAAGTACTCGAGGACGGACAGGCCCTCCTTGAAGTTGGCGATGATCGGCTGCTCGATGATCTCGCCGGAGGGCTTGGCCATCAGGCCGCGCATGCCGGCGAGCTGGCGCATCTGCGCCGGGCTGCCGCGCGCCCCGGAATGGCTCATCATCCACACCGAGTTGGTCTGGCTGCCGATCTCCTGCTTGCTGATCTCCTTCATCATCGCGCCGGCGACTTCGTCCGTGCAGCGCGACCAGGCATCGACCACCTTGTTGTAGCGCTCGCCCGCGGTGATCAGGCCGTCCTGGTACTGCTGCTCGAACTCCTTGACCTCGTTCTGCGTCTTGAGGATCAGCTCGGGCTTGCTGTCCGGGATGATCAGGTCGTCCTTGCCGAACGACAGCCCGGCCTTCGCCGCCTGACCGAAGCCCAGGCCCATGAGCCGGTCGGCGAAGATCACGCATTCCTTCTGGCCGCAATGGCGGTACACCGCGTCGATCACGTCGGATACGTTCTTCTTGGTCAGCGTCCGGTTGATCAGGCTGAACGGCACGTTCGGGTTGCGCGGCAGGATGCGGGCGATCAGCATCCGGCCCGGCGTGGTCACGACCATCTGCCGCACGGACTTGCCGTCCGCGTCCACCGTTTCGTAGCGGGCGCGGATCTTCTCGTGCAGCTTGATGGCGCCGGCGTTCAGCGCATACTCGATCTCGCCCACGTCGGCGAAGGCAGTCGGCGCACGGCGCACCAACTCCGGCTTGCCGTCCGGGCCTTCCTTGTAAACGGCCGCGTCCGGCGCGTCGCGGAACTCCGGCGTTTCCAGGCTGAGATAGTATAGCCCCAACACTATGTCCTGGCTGGGCACGATGATCGGCTTGCCATTGGCCGGGCTGAGGATGTTGTTGGTGGACATCATCAGGACGCGCGCTTCCAACTGCGCTTCCAGGCTCAGCGGCACGTGCACCGCCATCTGGTCGCCGTCGAAGTCGGCGTTGAACGCCGTGCAAACCAGCGGGTGGAGCTGGATCGCCTTGCCCTCGATCAGCACCGGCTCGAACGCCTGGATGCCCAGGCGGTGCAGGGTCGGCGCACGGTTGAGCATCACCGGATGCTCACGGATGACCTCTTCCAAGATGTCCCAAACCTCGGGACGCTCCTTCTCCACCATGCGCTTCGCCGCCTTGATGGTGGTGGCGTGTCCGTACTTCTCCAGCTTGCTGTAGATGAACGGCTTGAATAGTTCGAGCGCCATCTTCTTCGGCAAGCCGCACTGGTGCAGCTTCAGTTCAGGCCCCACCACGATCACCGAGCGCCCGGAGTAGTCCACGCGCTTGCCCAGCAGGTTCTGCCGGAACCGGCCCTGCTTGCCCTTCAGCATGTCGGACAGGCTCTTGAGCGGACGCTTGTTGGCGCCCGTGATCGCCCGGCCCCGCCGCCCGTTGTCGAACAGCGCGTCCACGCTCTCCTGCAACATGCGCTTCTCGTTGCGCACGATGATGTCGGGCGCGCGCAGCTCGATCAGCCGCTTCAGCCGGTTGTTGCGGTTGATCACCCGGCGGTACAGGTCGTTCAGGTCGGAGGTCGCGAACCGCCCGCCGTCGAGCGGCACCAGCGGGCGCAGCTCCGGCGGGATCACCGGCACCACGTCCAAAATCATCCACTCGGGCTTGGCGCCGCTTTCGCCGAACGCCTCGATCAGCTTGAGGCGCTTGACCAGCTTCTTGCGCTTGGCCTCGCTGGTGGTGTCCTTGAGGTCCTGGCGCAGCGTGACCTTGTCGCTGTCGATGTCGATGCCGTGCAGGATACCCTTGATCGCCTCCGCGCCGATGCCAGCCCGGAACGCGTCCTCGCCGAACTCGTCCTGCTTGGCGAGCAACTGGTCCTCGGTCAGCAACTGGTGCAGCTTGAGGTCGGTGAGGCCCGGCTCTAGCACGACATAGCTCTCGAAGTAGAGGATCTTCTCCAACTCCTTGAGCGTGAGGTCCACCATCAGGCCGATGCGGCTCGGAAGCGACTTCAGGAACCAGATGTGCGCTACCGGGCTGGCCAGTTCGATGTGTCCCATCCGCTCGCGCCGCACCTTGGCCAGCGTGACTTCCACGCCGCACTTCTCGCAGATGATGCCGCGGAACTTCATGCGCTTGTACTTGCCGCACAGGCACTCGTAGTCCTTGATCGGGCCGAAGATGCGGGCGCAGAACAACCCATCCCGCTCCGGCTTGAAGGTGCGGTAGTTGATCGTCTCGGGCTTCTTGATCTCGC
>CAXUIQ010000581.1:0-2760 GCA_964250815.1 uncultured Acetobacteraceae bacterium | reverse complement strand
GTGCTGCGGCCCCCGCGTGGCGGCGGGTGCGGCGCCGCCCGACAGGGCCGCCATGGCGGCGAGCAGGGCGCGGCGGGTCAGGACGCGGGCTTGGGCCATGGACGTAGTTATCACATGAGCTTGACGGCCCGCACGAGGTTCTTATGGCCGCCCGGTTGAGCAGCCTTGCGGACACAAGCGGATTACGCCATGTTCGTAACGCTCCGGCGATGTGACACCGGCGAGACAGCCTGCTTGCGGCCCGGCCCGGATGAACCCGGCCGTGATCCCGGGCGGCGGACTTGCCCCATCGCACCGTCGCCCGCGCCGCGCGTCTCCGCGCGCCGGGTCCGTCCAGCAGGCCCTTCGCCACGAGGCAGCGGGTACATGGAGGAGGGCTGTTGCCACACCAGGGCAGCGCCGCCGGTCCATGGCGGCGCTGGCCCGCTCGCCAGGAAGCCGATGCTGACCGACGTGCTTGTCCACCCATCACCCGGACCGAACACGTCGCAGCCTGCCCTCGGCCGCAGCGGAACCCTGCCGTCCCGCCCCTTCTGCCGCCGCCGCGCCGTGCCCTGCACGCGCGTGCCCTCGGCGCACCGGAGTTCAACACACGATGACGAAACGCATGCTGATCGACAGCACCCACGCCGAAGAAACCCGCGTGGTGGTGCTGGAGGGTAACCGCCTCGAAGACTTCGACGTCGAAACCGCCGCCAAGCAGCAGCTCAAGGGCAACATCTACCTCGCCAAGGTCGTCCGCGTCGAGCCCAGCCTGCAAGCGGCCTTTGTGGAGTACGGCGGCGGACGGCACGGCTTCCTGGCGTTCGGCGAGATCCATCCGGACTACTACCAGATCCCCGTCGCCGACCGGCAGCGCCTGCTGGAATTGCAGGAAGCG
The DNA here is from genome assembly GCA_964250815.1 of uncultured Acetobacteraceae bacterium. Classification (GTDB taxonomy): domain Bacteria; phylum Pseudomonadota; class Alphaproteobacteria; order Acetobacterales; family Acetobacteraceae; genus CAHJXG01. The sequence goes on along the minus strand of CAXUIQ010000581.1, from coordinate 1,880 downwards.
GAAGCGCGCGAGGAGGAGGACGCCGAGGACCGCGCCGCCGCCCGCGACGCCGCCCTGGAGGCCCGCACGCCCGCCTCCGAAGCCATCCAGGCGTCCGACACCATCGACATCCCCGACGTGGCGGCGCTGCCAGATGCGCCAGATACGATGGAAGCGGCTGCGGAGGCGTCCTACGCCGCCCAGGCCGACCCGGAGCTGGCCATGGACGCGCTGCCGCGCGAAGGCCAGGTCGCCCAGGCGGCCGCGGTCAGCCAGGACATCCTCGTCGCCCCGCACGAGGCGGAAACGCTGTTCCCCGACGCCGCACCGGCGCCCGAAGCCGCCGAGGGTTCCGAGGCCGCCGAAGCGTCTGGGTCCGCAGAGGCGTCCGTGGCCGGCGAGGCGCCGGAGGAGATGGGCGCCGACATGGCGCCGGAAGCCCCGGCAGACGCGGCGCCCGCGCCGGAGCAGGAGTTGTCGGTGGACGGCGACGCCGCCCCGGACGCGGCGGAGCCTGCCGCCGGCCTTCCCAACGGCCATGCGTCCGGCCAGCCCATCGAGGTGGTGTCCGAAGCGGCCGAGCCGCCGCCGGAGTCGATCGGCGGCGAGGCCGAGGAGCCGCGCGAGCAGCGGGCGACCCCGCGGTTCCTGCGCAACTACAAGATCCAGGAGGTGATCCGCCGCCGGCAGATCCTGCTGGTCCAGGTCGTCAAGGAGGAGCGCGGCACCAAGGGCGCGGCGCTGACCACCTACATCTCGCTGGCCGGGCGGTTCTCCGTGCTGATGCCGAACTCGCCCCGGGGCGGCGGCATCTCGCGCAAGATCACCTCGGCCGCCGACCGCCGCCGCTTGAAGGAGGTCACGGCCGAGCTTGACCTGCCGCGCGGCATGGGCCTGATCGTCCGCACCGCCGGCGCCAACCGGCCGAAGCCCGAGATCATCCGGGACTGCGAGTACCTGCTCAACCAATGGGACCAGATCCGCGACCTCACGATGAAGTCGGTCGCGCCCGCGCTGATCTACGAGGAAGCCAACCTCATCAAGCGCGCCATCCGCGACGTGTATTCCCGCGACGTGGACGACATCCTGGTGGACGGCGAGCAGGGCTGGCGGGCGGCGCGCGACTTCATGCGGATGCTGATGCCGACCCACGCCCGCAAGGTGCAGTTGTGGCGCGACCCGCAGCCGCTGTTCGTCAAGGCGCAGGTCGAGGCGCAGCTCGACGCCATGCTGTCGCCCACCGTGCAGCTCCGCTCCGGCGGCTACCTGGTCATCAACCAGACGGAGGCCCTGGTCGCGATCGACGTGAACTCCGGCCGCAGCACGCGGGAGCGGGGCATCGAGGAGACGGCGCTCAAGACCAACATGGAGGCGGCGGAGGAGGCGGCGCGCCAGCTTCGGCTGCGGGACCTCGCCGGGCTGATCGTGATCGACTTCATCGACATGGAAAGCCGGCGCAACATCGCGGCCGTCGAGCGGCGGCTCAAGGACGCGCTGAAGAACGACCGGGCGCGCATCCAGGTGGGGTCGATCAGCCACTTCGGCCTGATGGAGATGAGCCGCCAGCGCCTGCGCCCGTCCTTGGCCGAGACCAGCCTGGTCATGTGCCCGCATTGCGCCGGGACCGGCCAGGTGCGCAGCACCGAGAGCGCCGCCTTGCACGTCCTGCGCGGCATCGAGGAGGAGGGCGCGAAGCGGCGCGCGGCCGAGATCACCGTGCACGTGGCCGGGCCGATCGCGCTTTACGTGCTGAACCACAAGCGGGCGCGGCTTGCGGAGGTCGAGGCCCGCTACGGCATGAGCGTCGCCTTCGCGGCGGACGACACGCTGCCGCCGCCGACCATGCGGATCGAGCGCATCCGGGCGCAGGCGGTGTCGGAGCTGCCCGCGCCCATCTCGCA
>CAXUIQ010000580.1:0-2761 GCA_964250815.1 uncultured Acetobacteraceae bacterium | reverse complement strand
TGATGCGCCGGGCGTTGCTGGCGCCGGGGTAGCGGCGGCAGGCGGCGATCAGCTCTGCGATGGGGTACTTGCGGTTGAGCGGCACGATCTCGTCCCGCAGGTCGTCGCGCACGGCGTGGAGCGAGACCGCGAGGTTCACGCCCAGTTCCGCCCCGCAGCGGTCCATCATCGGCACCACGCCCGAGGTGCTGAGCGTGATGCGGCGGCGGGACAGGCCGATCCCCTCCCCGTCCATGGCGATCCGCATGGCACGGAGGACGTTCTCGTAGTTGTAGAGCGGCTCGCCCATGCCCATCAGCACGATGGTGGACAGCAGGCGCGGCGTTTCGCCGCGCGGGCTGGGCCATTCGTTGTAGGCGTCGCGCGCCGCCATGAACTGGCCGACGATCTCAGGGGCACCCAGGTTGCGCACCAGCGTCTGCGTGCCGGTGTGGCAGAACCGGCAGGACAAGGTGCAGCCGACCTGGGAGGAGATGCACACGGCCCCGCGGTCCTCGCGCCGGTCGGGGATATAGACGGTCTCCGCTTCCTGCCCGTCGCGGAAGCGGAACAGCCACTTGCGGGTCTCGTCCGCGCTGACCTGCTCCGTGGCGACGCTGGGCCGGCCGACCACGAAGCGCTCGGCCAGGCGCTGTTGCAGCGGGCGGGCGATGCTGGACATCGTCGAAAAATCGGTCGCGCCCTGGTGGTAGATCCAGTGCCAGAGCTGCTTGGCGCGGAACGGCTTCTCGCCGATGGCGGCAAGCTCGGCCGCAAGCTCCTCGCGCGTCAGGCCCACGAGGTCGCGCCGCCCGTCCGGCAACTGCGCAGGCGGCGGGTTGAACAGCGCGGACTTCGCCAGGATGCGGGAGCGCTCGGCGTCGGTCAGGTCGGGCGTGGCGGTGGTCGTGCTCACTTGGCGGGGCATGCCTTGTTGATCGCGGCGTAGGCCGGGCTGAAGCCGCGCAGGCTGAAGGTGTCGGCCACCGTCATATTGTGCGGCGCCGGCGATTTCGCGACCGCCTCGCGCCCTTTCGCGAACGCCGCCACCGCGGCCCGGCCGTCGCGGGCGAACGCCGAGCGGCCCGCGGTGTAGAACGCAAGCTGGGTGCCTTCGACGGTCATCTGGGCTTCCGCATCGGCCGGGTACGGGAACCCGGCGCTGATCGCCACGGTGTCGCGCCCGCTGCTCCGCTGCGTCACCGTCAGCACGACCTCGCCCCGGCCCGGCAGCGCCGGCTGCGAGCCGGAGGCGCGCACGAAGGCATAGCAGACCAACTGGCCGCCCTCCCCATGCGTGGCGGCCTGCCAATCGTCGAACTTGCCGATCGACTTGGGCGCGGCGCTGCCGGGCGGGACCAAGGGATGCGCCGCGGTCTTCGGTTGCGCAAGGGCCAGCGCCGGCCATGCCGCGGCGGCCAGGATAAGAACGTGTCTGGATGGCATGGCGGTCAGATACGGTGCGCCCCGAGTCACGGCAAGCGGCGCATCAAGTGTCCGTGACCCCCGGCAGCCAGTCCGGCACCGTGCGGCGGAACCGCGGGTCGCCATGCCCCTCCGGCGGCGCCAAGGCCTGGTCCGGCCCGCCGCTTGCCACCGGGCGCTCGGCGAAGCGCCCGTGCTGCAGCAGCCGGTCGTACATCACCAGCGCCCCGGCGACCGCGAGGTTGAGGGCGAAGCGCGTCGGGATGCGGACGACGTGGCGGCACCGCCCGCGCAGCGCCGCGGACAGGCCCGAGCGCTCCGGCCCCAGCACATAGGCGGCGTTCAGCGGATGCCGGAACGACGGCAGGTCCACGGCGTCGTCCAGCAGCTCGATGCCGACCAGCGCGCATTCCCGCGGCAACTGGAGCGCCGCCGGGTCGGGGAAGCGCCAGAGCGGCACGTGCGAGGGCGTGTCCGCGGTGTCCGCCGCCCGCCCGGCGCGCGCATCCCAGCCCGCGCCGACGGTGAAGCAGAACGCCGCCTCGAACGCATGGCCCGTGCGCAGCAAGGCACCCATGTTGGCGGACTTCGAGACGCCCTCCGCCCCGATGCCGAAGTAGCCGCGTGCCCGTGCGTCGCGTGTCTTGGCCGAAGGCATCGGCGCGGGATAGGTGTTTCCCATGACGGACGCAACCGACGCCAGGCTCGCCGCGCAGTACGAGGCCTTCCCCTACCCCAAGCGCGACCCGCGGGACGAGGCGCGGCGCCTGGTCATCGGCAGCCCGAGCCACCTGCGGGAGATCGACCATTGGGTGTTCGGGGCCGTGCGCCCGGCGTCGCAGCCGATGCGGGCGCTGGTGGCCGGCGGCGGCACCGGGGACGGCGCGATCATGCTGGCGCAGCACATGGCGGCCGCGGGACGGCCGGGCCGGGTCGCCTACCTGGACCGCTCCGCCGCGGCGCACCAGGTGGCGCGGGCGCGGGCGGAGGCGCGGGGGCTGACGCTTGACTGGCACGTGGGGTCGCTGCTGGACCTGCCGGAGTCCGGCCTTGGCCCGTTCGACTACATCGACTGCTGCGGCGTGCTGCACCACCTGCCGGACCCGGCGGACGGCCTGCGGGCGCTGCTGTCCGTCTTGGCGCCGGGCGGCGGGATGGGGCTGATGGTGTATGCGCCGCATGGCCGCACCGGCGTCTATATGCTGCAGGACGCGCTGCGGCTCCTGGCGCCGGAGGACGACGCGCCGCCGGCCCGGCTCGATGTCGCGCGCCGGGTCATGCGGCACTTGCCGGAGTCCGCCTGGCTGCGCCGCAACAGCTATTTCGGCGACCACATCGACGGCGGCGACGCCGGGCT
>CAXUIQ010000579.1:0-2762 GCA_964250815.1 uncultured Acetobacteraceae bacterium | reverse complement strand
CGGCCAAGGACGCGACCCTGCTGGCCCGGCTGCCCACCGCCGACCTGCGCCGGGCCTGGCGCAGCCGGCTGGAGGACCATGACGGCACCGGACCGGGCCTGGGCGGCGTGGCGCGCTGGCTCAAGCTGGCGGAGGGCGTCGGCCTCGATCCCGCCTACGTCGAGACGACCGAGGGCATACTGCCCGGCACGCGCTTCGCCGTGGACGCCTACGTGGCCTTCGTGCGCGACCGCAGCGTGCTGGAAGCCGTGGCGTCCTCGCTGACAGAGATGTTCTCGCCCACCATCATCGCCGAGCGCGTCTCGGGCATGCTGGCCAACTACGCCTTCGTCAGGGAGGAAACCCTGGCCTACTTCACCCCGCGCCTGACGCAGGCGCCGAAGGATGTGGATTTCGCCCTGGCCTACGTGGACGAGCACGCCCGCACCCGGGCGCAGCAGGAGCAGGTCTTGGCAGCACTCCGTTTCAAGTGCGACGTGCTGTGGTCGCAGCTCGATGCGCTGCACTACGCCTATGTCGAGCCGGGGCGCGTGCCGCCGGGCGCCTTCGTGCCCGCGGCATGACTGAGGCGGCCTCCCAGGCTCCGGGCGTGCCCGCCTTCAACCGCGGCTTCCGGCTGCGGCACGACCCGGTGCGCGGCGGCTGGGTGATCCTGGCGCCGGAGCGGCTGTTCATGCTGGACGAGCCGGCGGTCGAGGTGCTGCAACTCGTCGATGGCGTGCGCAGCGTGCCGCAGATCGTGGACAGCCTGGCCGAAAGGTTCGACGCCCCGCGCGAGACCATCGCGGCGGATGTGGCGGCCATGCTGCAAGACTTGGTGGTCAAAGGAGCGATCCGGCTATGAACGCACTCTCGCCGGTCCCGCCGGCCCCGGTCCCGGCCATCGAGCCGCCGCTGGCGCTGTTGGCCGAGCTGACGCACCGCTGCCCCTTGCAATGCCCGTATTGCGCCAACCCGCTGGAGATGGAGCGGGCTGCGAACGAACTCGACACTGCCGCCTGGCTGCGCGTGCTGGAGGCGGCGGCGGCGCTCGGCGTGTTGCAGGTGCATTTCTCCGGCGGCGAGCCGACGGCGCGCAAGGACCTGCTTGAGCTGGTGCGGCGCGCCGCTTCGTGCGGGCTGTACAGCAACCTCATCACCTCCGGCGTCACGCTGGACCCGGCCTCGCTCGCGGCGCTGGCGAAGGCCGGGCTGGACCACGTGCAGCTCAGCTTCCAGGACGCCGACGCGGCGCAGGCGGACCGCATCGGCGGCTACCGCCGCGGCCATGCCCGCAAGCTCGAGGTCGCGCGGCAGATCCGGGAGGCCGGGCTGCCGCTCACCGCCAACTTCGTGGTCCATCGTCAGAACCTCGACCGCCTGCCGGAGATGCTGGCGCTCGGCGAGGAGATCGGCGCCAGCCGCATCGAGATCGCCCACGTCCAGTACTATGGCTGGGCGCTGGTCAACCGCGCCGCCCTGATGCCGGGTCTCGCTCAGTTGGAGCGGGCGAACGAGGCCGTGGCGCAGGCCCGCGAGCGGCTGCGCGGGCGCATCACCATCGACTACGTGGTGCCGGACTACTACGCGGCGCGGCCCAAGGCCTGCATGGGCGGCTGGGCGCGGCGGATCGTGAACATCACGCCGGCCGGGCTGGCCATGCCGTGCCACGCGGCGGAAACGCTGCCGGGCTTCCGGTGGCCGTCGGTGCGCGACGTGCCGCTCGGCGCGATCTGGCGGGACGACCCCGGGTTCAACCGGTTCCGCGGCACGTCCTGGATGCCGGAGCCGTGCCGGTCCTGCGACCAGCGCGAGGTCGATTGGGGCGGCTGCCGTTGCCAGGCCCTCGCCATGACCGGCGACGCCGCGGCGACCGACCCGGCCTGCGCCTTGTCGCCCCACCATTCCATGATGGCGGACGCCGTGGCCGCCGCCGACGCCGTGGCGGAGGGGCCGGCGCCAGACTTGGTGTACCGGCGCATCCGCACGGCGGCGCTGGTCCGCTGAGGCACCGGGCGGTGAGGCGGCGGGACGCGCTGCTGCTCGCCGCCATCGCCGCGCTGCGCCCCGACCGCACTTGGTCGGCTCCCGCGCCGGCCGCACCGTTCACGATGATCGAGGTCGCGCCGGGCATCCATGTCCGCCAGGGCGTGCATGAGGAAGCCACGGCCGAGAATCAGGACGGCATCGCCAACATCGGCTTCATCGTCGGCGGCTCCGCCGTCGCCGGGCGCGACCCCCGCGGCCGCCGCGCGGCCGGCGCGCGGCTGCGCGCCAGCATCCGCGAGCGGACGAACCTGCCGGTCCGCTACGTCGTGATGACGCACATGCACCCCGACCACGTGTTCGGCGCCGTCGCCTTCGCGGACGACCGCCCGGTGTTCGTGGGGCACGCCCGGATGGCGGCGATGCTGGTGCAGCGCGGCGAGTTCTACCGCAACGCCCTGGCGGACGTGCTCGGCATCGAGGAGGCCGGCGACTACGCCAAGCCGGACTTGCTGGTCGGCGGCACGGCGGCGCTCGACCTGGGCGGGCGCCGCCTGCTGCTGCAGGCGCACCCGACGGCGCACACCGACAACGACCTCTCCATTCTGGATGAGGCGACCGGCACGCTTTGGCTGGGCGACCTGCTGTTCGTGGACCGGGTTCCGGCGCTGGATGGCAGCATCCTGGGCTGGCTGGCGCAGACGCAGGCGCTGCGGAGTTCGCCGGCGACGCGCGCCGTGCCGGGCCACGGGCCGGCAGTCGTGGCGCGGCCCCCCCCCCCCCCCCCCCCCGGCCGC
>CAXUIQ010000578.1:0-2770 GCA_964250815.1 uncultured Acetobacteraceae bacterium | reverse complement strand
AGCCGCTGCGCGCACCGTGTACGCGGCAATGCCGCCCACTCCGCAGTATGCCTGGCCGCTGCTGGCCGCCCGCACGGGGGCGGAGGTCTGGGTCAAGCATGAGAACCACACGCCCATCGGAGCCTTCAAGGTCCGCGGCGGGCTGGCGTACCTGGACCGCCTGCGCCGCGACCGGCCTGGCGTGCGCGGCCTGGTCACCGCCACGCGCGGCAACCACGGCCAGAGCATTCCCTTCGCCGCGCGCGGCACGGGGGTGGGCGTCACCGTCTGCGTGCCCCACGGCAACTCGGCGGAGAAGAACGCCGCCATGCGCGCCCTTGGCGCGGAGCTGGTGGAGGCTGGCCGCGACTTCGACGCGGCACGGGAGCGCGCTGCCCAACTCGCCGCCGAGCGCGGGCTGGAGATGGTGCCGTCCTTCCACCCCGACCTGGTGCTGGGTGTCGCGACCTACGCGCTGGAGCTGTTCCGCGCCGCGCCGGACCTGGACACGGTGTACGTGCCCATCGGCATGGGGTCCGGCATCTGCGGCCTGATCCGCACGCGCGACATGCTGGGCCTGTCCACGCGCATCGTGGGCGTGGTGTCGGCGGGCGCGCCCGCGATGGCGCTGTCGTTCGAGGCCGGGCGGATCGTCACGACGGAGACGGCCGACACCTTCGCGGACGGCATGGCGTGCCGCGTGCCGGACCCGGCCGCGTTCGAGGTGATCCGGGCCGGCGCCGAGCGCGTCGTGCGGGTGACGGATGCGGAGGTGGCCGCCGCGATGCGCGCCTACTGGACGGACACGCACAACCTGGCCGAAGGCGCGGGCGCCGCCCCGCTCGCGGCGCTGCTGCAGGAGGCCGGGCGGATGCGGGGCAGGCGGGTGGGCCTGGTGCTGTGCGGGGGCAACATCGACCTTGCGCTGGCGCTCCGCGTGCTGGCAGATGGGAAGGCCGGACCCCACGCCTGACCCCCGCGGCGCGGCGGTGGGCGCGGGGCTTGGGGCACGTAGCTTGCATAGGCTTGGAAGGCAGACCGGAGCACGCGCATGGCGACCACGATCACCGTCCTTTACGAGAACGTCGATGACGCGACGTTCGACCTCGACTACTACATGGCGAAGCACATGCCGCTCGTCGATGAGAAGTTCAAACCCTTCGGCCTGGAGGGCTGGCGCGTGCTCAAGGCGGTCGGCACGCCGTTCGGCGGCAAGCCGCCCTACAGCATCATCGCCAACCTGGAGTTCGGCACCGCCGACCAGTTCAGGGCCGCCGTCGCCGCGGAGGGCGGACCCGTGTTCGGGGACGTGCCCAACTTCAGCAACAAGGACCCGGTGGTGGTGATCGGGGACCTCGTGGGGTCGGCCCAGGCGTAGCGGACCCGCCGCGGCGCAGGCCGGGGACGGGCGGAGCCGGCGTCCGCGCCCGGCAAGGACGCCAGCCGCACCCGCCGCACGGCCAGGGACCTCGCCGCCAGTGCCCGTCCCTTTGCGCCCCATGGTGCAGCCGGCGCGCTGCGGTGGCATGGTGGGAACAGCCGGGACGGGATGCCGCCCCGGCGCCGCTGCACCGGAGCGCCGCGATGGCCAATGGCTACGACCAGGACGTGGTCGCATGGGCGGCCGAGCAGGCGCGGCTGCTTCGCGCCGGCCGGTTCGACCAGCTCGACATCGAGCACGTCGCGGACGAGATCGAGGACGTGGGCAAGAGCGAGAAGCGCGAGCTGGCGGGCCGCATGGCGGTGCTTCTCGCGCACCTCCTGAAGTGGCAGCTCCAGCCCGCGCGCCGAAGCGCGAGCTGGGACCGCACGATCCGCGAGCAGCGCAAGCAGGTGCTGCGCAAGCTCAAGGAAACGCCGAGCCTCCGCCCCTTGCTGGGCGACCCGGACTGGACCGATGGCGTGTGGGGCGACGCGGTCGCGCAGGCGATCGGCGAAACGGGCCTCGATGCCTTCCCCGAGGCCTGCCCGTGGATCATGGCCGACGTGATCGCCGACGGCTGTATGCCGGCTTAGCCGGCGGCGGCCCGCCTCACCCCAGCAGCCACCGCAGCGACCGCCGCAGCGCCGCCGCGCCGTCCCGCTCGAACCAGCGGCCGTGCGCGAACACCACCCGCTCCGGCCCCAGCGCCAGCAGCGCCGCCCCCCCCGCCGCGGCCGCCCCGCGGGTGAGCTTGTTTTCCGCCCGCAAGTAGGCCGGCGGCATCCCGTCCGGCGCCAGCGTGCCGAGCAGCCGGGCCGCCGGGCGCACCGCCGCCGGCAGCATCGGCGCTTCCAGGTTCACCACCAGGTCGGTCAGCACCAGCGTGCGCGTCGCCCGGTGGAACAGCGCGACCTCCTGCAGCCCCAGCCCGCCCGGCACCGTGACCACGGCGAGCGCGTTCCCCCACTCGGCCGGCGCCCGATCCTCTAGGTCGTGGTCCACCCGCACGCCGCCCTTGCGCACCGCGCGCCGCTTGCGCAAGCCGGGCGCGGCCCAGGTCACGGCGTCCGGGCAGGCGTGCTGCCAGTCGGCCAGGCCCAGCCAGTGCACGGGGTTGGGCGCGACCAGGTGGCGGATGGGGCCGAACTGTCGGAGGCTTTGCAGCAGCGCCGGGCCGAACCGGGTGGGCGAGTGCAGCAGCAGCCCGTCCGGGAGGCGTATGGCCGTCATGCGCGCCGGCAGCACCCGGCCGACCGCGCCGGGCAGCAGGCTGTCCACGATCCACACGCCGTCCGCGACCGGCTTGGGCGTGTCGAGCGGCGGGTAGCCGAACGTGGCCGCGGCGCCGGGCGGGCCAGGGAGCGGGCC
>CAXUIQ010000577.1:0-2776 GCA_964250815.1 uncultured Acetobacteraceae bacterium | reverse complement strand
TCGATCGACCCAGCAATGGCGCGGGTGATCCTGTTGCGGTCGGGACCCCGTATCCTGCCAAGCTTTCCCGCCCCCCGGTCAAGGGGGGCGGGCCGGGGGTTCCGGGGCGGGGGCCAGCGAGCCCCGGCGGGGCCCCCGGCCCGCAACCCCCCCCCACATTATGGGGGCGCCCCGGGCCGGCGCTTCGCCCTCGCCCCAAGTGGCGGCGATCACCAGCAACCGCTCGGTACGGGCGAGGTCGGCCGGGGTCGCGTCGGCGGCGTCCAGCACGCGCGGCGCGAAGCCCAGGCGTGTGGCATCCTTGGCGGCCTTGCGGGCCAGGGCCTCGGAGTTGCCGGACTCGGTCGCGAACAGGATGGCGAGCGCCGGGCGCGCGACGGCAGCCGGGGCCGGGGCGGCGGCCGGGGCGCTTGCGGCCTCGTAGCCCGCCAGGAACCCGGCCAGCCAGCTCCGCTGCGTCGGGCTGGTGTGCTCGATCACCCGGTTCAGCGCGGCGATGGCGTCAGGCGGGAAAGGGGCGTTGGTGGGCAGCCGGGCCGGAGCGGTCATGGCAGGGCTACAGGGCGAACGGACATGCGCGGCAGGTCTCCAGCGGACTCTCCAAGCTAAAAGAAGGATTTTCCCCGGTCAGCGCAATACGCACGGGGAAATAGGAAGGCTGGGCTACGATCCGCCATGTCGGCAGCAGTGACATGCTGCCGGGGCGGTCCCGCGAAGATCAGTTATCTCCGTGCCCCTGCGAGCCGCTCAAGCGTCCTGCCCAGCCGCCAGGGTCCGCCGGTCCTGCTCCCGCACCAGCCAATAGACGATGCCGAGCGCCAGGATCGCGGCCGCCAGGGCAAACAGTTGCAACGGCTCGGCCTCGCTCAGGTCGAGGATGATGAACTTGCGCACCATGGCGAGCATGGCGATCAGCACGACGGAGCGCACGCGCACCACGCTTTCCTGGCGCGCCAGCACGATCAGCAGCGAGTGCTTGAACTCCAGGGCGATGATCACCGTGAAGATCATGCCGAACACGGCCTGGAACACCTGCTGGTTGGCCGGATCGACCTGGTTGGACAGCACCAGGGCGAGGACCGCGAGCGCGAGCCGCCATGTCGCCGACGCCACGACGGCGACGATCAGACCCGTCAGGACGAGCACGACCGCACGCTCGAACCGCTCGTAGAAGCTCAGGCCGGAGAACAAGGTTCGCAGGCCGCGCAGTTCGTCGTTCAGGTTCATGCTCCTCCCAGGGCAGGCTCTGCGGGACGGCCATGTGGCGGCCGCGGCGGACGAAAAGGCCGCCAGCGCGTGTCGCGCCGGCGGCCTCCGGTTCGGAGCCGACGAAAGGCGTCCCGTCAGCTAGGCTTGGGCACCTCCGCCCGCAGCCTGCGCGCCGTTGCCCTGCGGCGGCTTGGCGGCTTGGGCCTCCGAGCCGGACAGCTCCTGGCTGCCTTGCGCCTTCTGCGGGCCTTGCACCTGGATGCGGTGGCTGCGCTCCTGCGGCTGCGCCTTGGGCAGCGTCACGCTGAGCACGCCGTTCTCGAAGGTGGCCTGCACCTGGTCCTGGCTGACCGGGAACGGCAGGCGGAGCGAGCGCTGGAACGTGCCGTAGGACCGCTCGCTGAAATGCGTGCCCTGGCGCTCCTCGCGCCGCTCCTGCCGCTTTTCCGCGCGGATGGTGAGCACGTCGTCGTTCAGGCTGACCTCGATGTCCTTCTCGTTGACGCCGGGCAGCTCGGCCTGAAGCCGCACGTCCTTGTCGGTCTCGCTCACGTCCATGTGCGGCGCGAGCATCGCGCCGCCCTGGCCGCCCTGGCTTCCAGCTTGGACGGCGCCGCCCCGCAAGGCGTCGTCGAACAGGCGGTTCATCTCCCGGTGCAGGGCAAGGAAGGGATCGGCCGCCCCGGCGCCCATCAGGCTGCCGGGCGTGAACACGGTGAGGGGAAAGCGTGCCATGAGGGAATCTCCTCTCGTTTCTTGCTATGGTTCGGTGCTGTCCGGGCCTGCGCGGCGAGGGGACCGATCCGGCACGGAGCCGGCGCGCACGTCCGCCCCGGCCGCTGCCCGCGCCGATAATGTGGAAACCCGAATCTGGTTTGCCAGCGCCCGTACACGCTTCCGCGCGCCCGGCCAGCGGGCACCAGCAGGTGCGGAAGCGGCTGCTAAGCATCATTCTGCGGAGCGTGCTCACGCGCAGCAGATGAAATGATGCGTCTTCAACGACCCCTGAGCGGGCATTCGTGGCCCAAGCCACGAAAGCCTGCTTAGACCTCGGGTTCGCCGGGGATCGGCGTCTTGCCCTGCGCCTCGACCAGCGCCGCGACCTCGGCGATGCAGGCGTCCAGCGCCGCCGGGTCCGTGCCCTTGGCCACCAGCGCGACCCCGTTGCCGGCCAGTCGGTAGTACGGGTAGCTGCCCAGGTCGAGCGCCGGGTAGCGGTCCTGGATCGCGCTCAAGCCCTCGGCGATGGAACCCTCCAGCAGCCCGGCCGCGTGCACGGCGCGCGACTGCACCGGCGCGCCGCCTTGCAGCGTCGGCGCGAGGGCCTGGAACATCGACTGCATGATGCGCGGCACGCCGGCCATGACGTGGACGTTGCCGATCGTGAAGCCCGGCGCGATGGACACCGCGTTGTCGATCAGCGTGGCGCCGCGCGGCATGGTCGCCATGCGCTGGCGCGCCGCGTTGAACTGGCCGGCCGGGTAGTGCCGGTCCATCCGCGCCCACGCCTCCGGATGCGGCTCCCACGGCACGCCGAACGCGGCGGCGACGCACTCGCTGGTGATGT
>CAXUIQ010000576.1:0-2791 GCA_964250815.1 uncultured Acetobacteraceae bacterium | reverse complement strand
GGCCCGGCCCGTCCCCCACCAGCCGGGCCAGCGCGAACACCGAGCCGTAGGGCGAGATGCCCAAGACGCCGTTGCCGACCGCGTTGGTGAGCAGCAGCATCGCGAGCGCCGCGGCGAGCGGCAGGGCCGGTCGCCAGTTCAGGCGCCAAAGGGAGCGCCAGCCGGGGCGCCAGCGCACCAGCGCGAGCGCCGCGATGCAGCCGGTCGCGAGGATCAGGTGCGCCAGGTGCGACGCGATGGCGACCGACCCCAGGACCGCAACGCCGGCCAGTTCAGCCCGGGACAGACGCTCGCTGCCAAATGCCAAGACGAACAGGCACAGCACGACGACGGGCGTGAACACGTCGGGCATCAGCAAGGAGGCGAACCACGGCGCGGCGCTGCCCACGGCGAGCACGGCGCAGAGCGCCAGGTGCAGCCGGACCCGCGGCCCGCCCAGCACCGCCTGCGTCAGCCAGAGCGTCCAGGACACCAGCAGGGCCTGCGCTGCCATCGGCAGCCACAGCGTCGTGCGCACGGCGAACATGGCCAGGAACGGCCCGTAGATCCACGGCTTGTCCCAGCCGATGGTCGGCTCCATCCCCATCTCCAGCAGCGGCCCGGTGTCGCTGAACAGGAGGGGGTAGCCGTTGCGCAAGGCAGGCCACGCCAGGACCAGCGCGCCGCAGCATACGGCAAGAATGGGCGCCCACCGGCCGCGGCGGCTGGTCAAGGCGCTGCGCGGTTGGCTGGACGGCGCCGTCGGCCCGTCGGGTCTCTGCATCTGGGATTCCGCTAAATGTTGCGCATCCGATTGGGGCATCGGCCCGTAGTCCTACGCCGGCACGAAAACCGTGCGGCCCATCAGTAGGAAATCTCCATGCCCGACAACCAATCGAACGACACGGCCCAGCCCGCGGGGCTGGAGCGGCGGGGCCTGCTGCGCGGCACCAGCTTCGGCGCCCTCGCCCTCGGCTCGCTGGCCGTCGCGGGCCTCTCCGTCGCGAGCACGCCGGCCTACGCGGCAGTAGGCCCGAACGACGCCGCCATCCTGAACTTCGCGCTCAACCTGGAATACCTGGAGGCCGAGTTCTACATCCGCGCCGCCACCGGCGCGGGCCTTGCCGACTCGGACACCTACGGCCTCGGGGTCCAAGGCGGCGTCACGGGCGGCCGGGCGGTCAGCTTCGACACCCCCGCGATCCAGCAGTACGCCCAGGAGATCGCCGGGGACGAGCAGAACCATGTCCGGCTCATCCGCGGCGTCCTCGCCAACAAGGCGGTTGCGGAGCCGGCCATCGACCTGACCAACAGCTTCAACACCTTGGCGCAGGCCGCCGGCCTGGGCGACAGCTTCGACCCGTTTGCCAGCGAGAACGACTTCCTGCTCGGCTCCTTCATCTTCGAGGATGTCGGCGTCACCGCCTACGCCGGCGCGGCGCCTCTGGTCCACAGCAAGGCCGTGCTGTCGGCCGCGGCCGGCATCCTGGCGGTCGAAGCCTACCACGCCTCCGAAATCCGCCTCCTGCTGCTGCAACGCGGCTTCGCGGACCAGGTGCAGAAGATTTCGGACCTGCGCGCGCTGCTGTCCGGCGCGGCCGACGACCAGGGCATTCTGGTCAACGGCGCCGCCAACATCGTGCCGACCGACAGCAACAGCCTCGCCTTCACCCGCACGACGCGGCAGGTGCTCAACGTCGTGTACGGCGCACCCGACGCCAGCTCCGGCCTGTTCTTCCCGGCCGGCCTGAACGGCGCCATCACCGCCTGACGCCCATTCCCACGGACGGGGCGCGGGCAAGCGGCTCGCGCCCCGCCTATCGGGTCCCGGCATCCCAGCGGGCCGCCGCCGCATCGTCGGCCTCGCGGGCCTCCACCCAATGCGCGCCGCCGTCGGCCAGTTCCTCCTGCTTCCAGAACGGCGCCCGGGTCTTCAGCCAGTCGATCAGGAACGCCGTCGCGTCCAGCGCCGCCTGCCTGTGCGCGCTGGCGGCCAGCACCAGCACGATCGGCTCCCCCGGCAGCAGCCGCCCGTGGCGGTGGATCACCGTGCAGCCCTGCAAGTCCCAGCGCGCCTCCGCCTCCGCCGCGATGGCGGCCAGGGCGCGCTCCGTCATGCCGGGGTAGTGCTCCAGGGTCATGCCGCGGATCGGCTGGCCGCCGGCGCTGTCCCGCACCACGCCGACGAAGCAGCCGATGCCGCCCACGTCGGTCCGCCCGGCCAGCAGCGCCGCAAGCTCCGCGCCGGGGTCGAACGCCTCCGCCTGGACGCGCACGGTGGGCATCAGCCGCCCGTCACCGGCGGGAAGAACGCGATCTCGTCCGCGTCCTGGACCGGGCTGCCGGGCGCCGCGAACTCCTGGTTCACCGCGGCGCGCACCATGGCCGGATGGGCGAAGGCCTGCGCGCCCGCGTCGTCGCGCCCCCGCAGCATCGCGACCAGTTCCCCCACGGTGGTCACGTCCGGCGGCAGCGACAGCGCCTCCTCCGAGCGGCCCATGCGTTCGCGCAGCCAGGCGAAGTAGAGGATGCGGGCCATCAGCGGGGCGTCGGCACGGTTTGGATGGTGCCGTTCGGGTTGATGATCGTGCTGGTGCCGTTGCCGTTCGGCACCATGATCGCCCCCGGTCCTTGCGGCGTCGTGAGCTGGCGGTAGCCGCTGGTGCCGCCGGCGTCCACCGCCGGGCCTTGCGGCGTTTGCACGACCTGCCCGGTCGGTCCCGGCCCCGGAACGGAGGAGGACGGCGCCGGAGGCAGCACGCCGGCGCCGGGCGCAGGCGGCAGGCCCGGCTCGTCCGAACCGGGGCAGCTC